>DATDWO010000012.1:0-15722 GCA_035289665.1 Candidatus Nanoarchaeia archaeon | reverse complement strand
TAAAGAGATTTCAGGAAGATTCAGCGCAGGTTTATACATTGGTTCATGAGCCGAATATGGGGGTGGCGAGTCGTTTTTTCTTTAATCATCTAGTAGCAGGTTTTGATTTTGGGCGTTTGAGGTCGCGGGCAGATTCAATGGTGGACGTGGCAAGGGACGAGCCTGCTTCAAAAGATTTTGTGTTAGCTTCTCACATGTTTTATTATTTGGAGGATTGGGAGGGTTCGCTCAGGGCTATTTATGATTCGTTGGTCCCTGGGGGGGTTGCGTGTCTGGCGTTGACTTCTGAACAAGGAAACTTGTATCAGGTGCGAAAGAGATTTTTCCCAGCGTTAAAAGGGGCTCCACCTCATTCAGGGGAACAGTTAAGTCACCTGCTGACTCGGATGAAGATTCCTCACAAAGATGAGCTAGTCACTTCTACTCTTCGGTTGGAAGAAAGAGTGGAGGAGGATTACAAAGTCGAGTTTGGAATGGATGCGCTGTATTCATTTTTCTTGAGAGTGGATTACAATGGTCTTCCAGAAAAGGAGCGCAAAGAGGTGGATCATTTTGTTCGGAATCGGGCAAAGAAAAAGGGTTGGGCATTAAAAGATTGGGTGGTCTGGATTCAAAAACCTGGAGACTACCGCCCTCAACCTGCGCGGGAAGAGCCAAGAGATAAAAAAATTACTTTAGGAGATTTTATGAAGTTTATGGGTCCAGCAATTGAACAAACAGTGGGTGCAGAAGTGGATTTCTTGCCAGAAGGAGTTAGAAAAGCTTATTTTAAAATTTTGTCGTTGGATTGTGTCTTGAATCACCCAGTTACAAAGCCGCTCATTTTTAGAAGGGGGAATACAATTGTGGATTATGAAAGAATCGATCATGAGTACGCGTTTCCTCCTAGTTTAGATCCAGAAGAGGTAGTGGTATTTGATAGCAAGGATCCTGTGTGTAATGGTTTTCTAAGAGCGTTTAATGATCCAAAGGATGATAGACATACACTTTTACAGATGGAACGCTTTACTTGGCGCTGGGAATTTTTACCATACCTTGGAGATTTTAAAAATGCTTTGTACGATCGGTTGCCTAAGAAGGAACGTAGGAAAGTAAGAAGGGATGATTTTGAGAGAATAATGATGCTCTTATATTTAGAGTTAGAGCACGATCAGTTTTATTCGTATTGGAATCGTTCTACGTTGGGTTCTTATGTTCGAAATGAATACATTAGACAAGATTCTATACGGCATCCGAAGAATCCTTCGCCTCTCTGGGAGGAGTGGGTTGCTGCATTGCAAGTTAGGAAGAAGGGTCTTCTGCCATTTCCCATAGCAGTTTGAAGTAGTTGCGAAAGGCACGGTTAACTTCTTTGTCTTCAATTAAAATGGCAATGGGGGTTTCGGAGAGGATGAGCATGCCGACTTTATCTCCATAAATATTAATCACAAAGGGAGAATCGAATTCTCGAAGAGTGACTCGAACGTGAGTGTGGGGGAGTTTAGCAAGTTCTCGAGCTCTTTTCAAATCTTTTTTATTCACAATAATTCGATCAGGAATTCTGGCTTTGACTCGTTTTTGGTGGAATAAGGAAAGGGATTTCTGAATGATCGCAAGCTGCTTACCTGTGGTGCTAAGGACGCAGTTAGGCTTTCCCGTCTTCACAACATCTTCTAAGATGGTAACAAGCCCTTTCTTGCCCTCAAAGACAGTCACACGCTGTTTGTTCTTAGCTATTTTTTGGGTGAGTAAGAGCTGTGGCAAAATGTTTTGAAATTCTTTCTTTTTTTCTTCAAGCTCATGCTGTTCTTTTTCAATGAGTGCAAAAAAGTGTTTTGGGTTGGTGGCTGTAAAATATCTTCGGTTGTTTTTGTTGATATATCCAACAAGGCCTTTTTTGAGCAGGCGCTCGATGCTGTCGTATACATTGCGTCGATGGATGCCGGTCTCAGCCGTGAGTTGCCCGGCTCTGCCAGAACCCAGCTCAAGCAGTTTGGTGTAAATCTTGATTTCATTAGGGGTAAGGTCAAAGGACCGAAGGATGTTGTCCATAGACTGAAGTGTCACGCCCAAGTTCTTAAATATTATGGTGATTGATAATCACCACGAAAGTTATTATGCCATTCTAGAGCTTCTAGAGGGTATGGGTGAATACACGGCTCGGGTGGCGCAAGCAGCACTGAGATTAGAGGCCATAAAACTAGACCCTAACCATTTGTTTGTCTGGTCTTCAGGTTATCAGATGCCTATCTATAATGATAATCGTTTGTTCATGAGTTCTGTGCAAGACCGAGGTCTTGTTTTAGATGCATTGGAAAATCTAATCCAGGAAAAAGGAATGGGGTTCGAGGTAGTAGCCGGAACTTCTACGGCAGGAATTCCTTGGGCAGCTTGGTTAGCCCATCGTAGAGACTTACCGATGGTTTACATCCGGGATAAGCCTAAGGATCATGGCTTGCGGAATCAGATTGAGGGCATTACAGCGGATAAAGGGTTGGAAGGAAGAAAAACGGTAGTGATTGAAGACCTCATCTCAACAGGAGGAAGCTCGGTAAAAGCAGTAGAAGCGGTGAGGCAAGCTGGTGGGAATTGTGTAGATTGTGTCTCCATTTTCAATTACGGGTTTGGTGAGGCGGTGTCTCGCTTTGGTGCCCTTACTCCTCCTTGTCAAGTTTCTTCGGTTCTGGACTACAAAACCTTGGTAGAAGTAGCTATCCAAACAGGGTATGTCGAGCCGCAAAGTGCTAAAGTATTAAAAGAATGGGATTCTGACCCATTTGGTTTTGGTGAGAAACATGGTTTTCCAAAGATCGAGCGGGGTAAATAAGAAATAGGAAGGTGGAAACATGGCGTCTTTTAAGGAACAATGGTTGGAAGCAGTGGAACGTAAAAATTCAGTTCTTTGTGTGGGCCTAGATCCAGCAGATTTCGAGATGGATCGGCCTGGAGAGAGTTTACGGGAAGGAGAAAATAAATTAATCTGGGCGTTGCGACTGGTAGAACGCATAGCCCCCTATTGTGCCGCCATAAAACCAAACACTCAGTACTGGAAGGGTCCTCTAGACAGGTTGTATTTAGCAGAGGTTGTGAAACTTGCAAAATCTCTAGGGTTGGTTGTGATTGAAGATGCTAAATTAGCGGATATTGGTGACACCAACGAGTCCGGTGTTTACCACGCTGCGCAGCTCGGAGCGAAGGCCGTAACATTAGCTCCGTATGCAGGGAATATGAAACCTGCGGCTGAACAAGGCAGAAAATGGGGGGTGGGGGGAATTACGATGTGTTTGATGAGTAACCCCGAGTATGAAAGAGAAAAGAACAAATTGGTAGCTGTAGATGGTGAAGATGCTGAATATGGAGAAGATGTCATCTGGATTGAAGGGGGTCCTTTTGTTAGGCAATTTGTTCAATTGGCTCATGATGCGGCCAAACATGGAATCGAGGGTCTAGTAATCGGTGCGCCGAGTAGTAAAAATCATATCAAAGATGAAGAAATTGCCTTAGCCAGAAAGTATGGTGCTGGACGCTTAGTCTTACTACCTGGTGTGGGTAAGCAAGGTGGTGAAGCAGGTGCCATTTGGAAACATTTTGGTCTAGATGAGGTAATTGTAAACGTTGGACGGGCCGTCATGTTTGCCGAAGGAGGCGATTCAGCAGCCGCAGCGAAACATTATCAGGGCATGTTAAACGAGCTGCGCCAAGAAACTTAGTTTCTCATTCTTTCCTTTTGCTAAATACACGCACCGCATTACTATAAGCCTTTCGTTCTTTGCCTTTTTTCGTCTCATATTTAATTTTAGTAGCGGGCAAGTGAATGCCCCCATAAAGCCTCAATTTACTTTTGATCCGGTACGTAATCAGTCGTTCTTCGTAAGGTTCCAGTCCGTCAATCTCCCAGATAAGCAGGGTATCTTTCTTCTCAGTGGTCAAGGTTTTATGGGGGGATAAAATGCCTTGTTGGTGTTTTTGGGTGACTTGGGCCATGGAGGGGACTTTGTCAATTACGCGTAGGTGGTGTAATGTTTTTCCGCTGCGGTTCACCAGTAACAATCGTACTTTGAATTGGCTGCTTTCATTGTGTTCTTCCGAGTGGTCTTCAGGGATGGCTTCTTTGTGGGCTACAATGGGGCTGCGGAAGAGGTAGTATCCGATTATAGATAGGAGGGCAAGGGTGAGGAGGTAGAGGAGGGGGCGGTAGTTTTGGTTAATCGTAAGTGTGTAGTTTTCTTCGGCTTGGAGAGTGTGTTGCCATTTCCATTTTCCATGTGCTGAGGTGGGTTCAGGTTGGGTTTGGATAAAGGGTTTTAGGTAGAAGGAGTACCGTACTTCTTTGGTGTAAAAATGGGGGGCATTGCCGTGGTTGTGGACGCTAAAGGTTTGTTGTGTTTTAAGAAACCCTTTTTCTAGGTTGAAGTGTTCTTCAATTTCAGGGTAGGCGCTGATGTGGTAGAGTTTTTTATTTTCTGCAATGGTTTGGTTTCGGTAGCTGACTCGGACGATCAGGATGTGGCTGTCAGGTTTTTGTTTGGGGTTTAATTCAAAGAATAAGGCGAATGTTTTGCTTTCTTCGGGTTTTAAATTAAAGAGTTGTTCTTTAGAAAAGAGTTCCCCGCTGATCTCAAGTTGCGCAGATGAGATATTTAGAGGGTTTTGGTTGCGCAGATGAATACGAATGGGTATTTTTTCTCGGGGGTCATGTTCTTTTGGGACGTCTACGCCCAGCAGGATTTTAGCTTCATAAAGGCCTCCTTCAGGGGTGGGTTGGAGTTGGAGGGTGAGTTTTTCTTCTTTGGTTTGGGGGGTGCGTTGGCTTCGGATGCTGAGAAGCAAGGTTTGACTTCCAAGGGTAGCGCCAGAGCGGGGTTTGAGGAGGAGGGTGGTTCGAAAAGTGGATTTGGAGGGGATCTGAGCAAGGGCAGGCTCAGTGGAAAGAATCCACTCTGGGTTGCGGGTAGAGAGCAGGTAGGTGTCTTCTTGTTCTTGGTCGTTATGGAGGGTGAGTTGGTAGCGGGCTTCTTGTCCAGGGGTGATTTGGGTCTGGAGGGGTTGGAGTTCAGCGTAGAAGGCATAACAGGGCGCGAGAAGTAGGATGAAAAGAAAAAAAGGAAAGGGTCGCATGGGGTATGAAGGTCTTTTTAGCCTATTTATACCTTTCGTAAATAATTAGATGGGGCTGCCGTGATTCGAACACGGGACCACACGCACCCCAAGCGTGTATCATACCAAGCTAGACCACAGCCCCAGGTATGTGTTTAGGTCTTGCAAGGGGTTTTTATGGTTTTCTCTAATTCAGGGATTTTTGGGGTGGAAAAGTTTTTATACGGGGTTTGTGAAAGAAAGGGCATGACAGAGGGCATTACCGATCAGGTGTTGGCATTCGAGGCAAATGAGTTGGGTTTATTGAGTCATTTTTTTCAGAACGCCGCCACGTTGTGTTGGGAGGTGACTAAGGAAATGCGGGATAAAAAGATTCAGGATTACGTGCTGTTGTTGGAGTCATTGTCCAATTCTTTGAGGCATGCTTGGCCACTGGCAGAGTCTTTGGCAAGGAAAGAACAGGTGAACTTGGTTGACATCAGAAGGTGTGTGGAGACGATGAATACGTTGGTTGGAGTGATCCGTACGCATAAAGAGTTGGGAAAGGTGGAAAAGCAAGGGTTGATGGATGCGGTGGGAGGCATTCAAACAGATGTATCTGATTTTGCAGGAAATCAAGAGCGGTTGCATAGGCTCGTGGCAGGAATAAAGGAGCAGTTAAAAAGAGTAGTAGGTTTATTATCGGATAATGTAAAGATGGAGAGTAAGGCATTGGGTGTTTTAAAGGAAATGGTGGATCGATTTGATCGTGATTTTGTTCGGATTCAAGAAGAAAGCGGGCGGGCCAAAGAGGGGTTGGTAATTCATTTGAAGCGATTTTTGATGGATAAACAGGATGAGTTAATGCAATTGTTGGGTAATCGTCAAGAGCTGGAGTTTGGCTTTAATTGATCTGGCTGATGTGTTCGTGTTTTCTGACTTGAAGTACGTGATCGGCGTAGGATTGAAGTTTGGTTTCATGGCTAACCAATAAAATCTGCCTCAATTTAAGTTGTTGCAGCACATCCCGTACTTTGTCCAGCTGTTCGTCTGAAAAACCATCAGTAGGTTCATCCAGAATCAGTAAGTCTTTAGTTTGGATGGTGCTGACAAAGTCATTGACGACTTTGTTCAGTGCCAGTCGATAAGCAAGTGCGAGCGAAGTTTTCTCTCCTCCGCTTAGATTATCCACGGTAGTTTCATATCCGTTTTGTTCGATAAACGGAGTAAACTGTTCATCGAGTCTCACGCGCAGGTTTTCATCTTCAATCAACTCTTCGAACCATTCGGTAAAGTAAGTATTAAATTCGTGGTAAATGCTAGTCAATACATTTTTTTCAATGGTTTCAACGATGTTCAAGAACTGGGTCTGGGTCCAGTGGTCGATCTCTTGGAGGTAACTGTGTTTTTTCTGGAGGTCAAGGAGTTTTCGGTGTTGTTCAGTAGTTTTGCTGTTTTGCTGGCGCAGTTGTTCTACGTCATTTTGAGTTTTGGCATTTTGAATTTCGAGTTGCTGAACTTTCTGGGCTTGTTGTTCGAGTTCGGTTCGCAATTTCTGATATTGAGGTTCAAGGTCGATGTGGGGCAAGAGTTTTTTGCGGAGTTCTTCTTGTTCGCCTTGCAGCAGGCTGAGTCGTTGGTGGCTGGCTTGCTGTTCGTTTTGGAGTTGGACTTGTCGTTGTTTTTTCTCAGCCAAATTCTGCAATTTAACTTGATTGACGGCTTGTTGGTTTCGCTGTTGGAGGAGTTCATTGAGTTTTTTCTGGAGTTGCTCGACTTGCTGTTGAAGTTCTTTTTTTTGCTGGGTGGTTTGGTCTATTTTTTGCTGGCTATGAAGTACTTTAGCTTTTTGCTCTTGAACAACGTGGTTTTTGTGATTCTCATCGACGTTTTGCAAGCAAGTGGGGCATTGGTTGAGTTGTTGGAGTTTTTGGATGAGTTCTTGGGCGGCTGTTTGAAGGGTGATTTCAGAGGTTTCTTGTTGGATGAGGAGGTGTTGTTGTTTTTGCAGTTCTTGGGTTTGTTGTTGGCTTTGCTGGATGTATTGGTCGAGGGTTTCAGGCAAGGTTAGGTTGAGTGGGGGGATCTCTTTTTGCAGCTGTTCAATCTGCACCCGGAGTTGTTCGCGTTCTTTCGCGTTTTTCTCAAGTTGTTCTTGGACGTGTTGCAGTTGAGTCTTGTTGAGCAGTTGTTTTTCTTTGAGTTCACGGTAGGTTTGGAGTTGTTGTTCTTGTTGCTGATGCTGAGTTTGTAAGCCAATAAGGGTCTTGCGTTGCTCGCTTAATTCTTGGGTGAGTTGGGTAAGTTGGCTTTGCCTTTCTTTGAGGGTTTGCGCAAGTCGTTGTAGTTCCACTTCTGTGTTAGGGAGTTCGGTTAGTTGGTTGGATAATAGCTTGGCTTGGTTTCGTAGTTCTCGCAGGTAGGTCAGGGTATTTTCTTGGATGCGTTTATATTTGTCGATGTTGAACAATTTGCGTAAGGTATCCAATCGCTCTTCAGAGCTCTCGTAGAGGATGTGTTTCATCTCTTCTTGAGGGGTATAAACAGTGTAGCGATAGATGAGGCTTTTGCTCTTGCTCAACAGCTCATCGGGGTAGCCGATGAGCTGGAGAATCTTGGCTTTCAGTTCAGTGGCGGTGCCTTGGAGTTGTTGGCCGTTGATCGTTAGACTACCAGAGTCTTGGTTGATGCTCGTCCCTTTTTTGAGGGTGCGTTCAATGGTGATGGTTTGTCCGTTGAGTTCAAAGCTCAAGGTCACAGAGCCTTCTCGGGTGCCATGCCGTAACAGTGTTCCACCGCTGGTTTGGCCCCGAAGGAGTCCAAAGATGGCGAATTCAATCGCTAATAACAAGGTCGTTTTACCAGAGCCAATGTCTCCAGAAAGCAAGGTAATGCCTTGGCTGAAGTCCAGCTGGGCATCGGGGTAGCTGCGGATGTTTTTGAGCTTTAAGGAGCGTAAGAGCATGGGGTTCAGAATGGGGGGGCAGTTAAAAGCTTTTCCGATGAAAACGCATAAATAAGTTTATAAACCATTTCTAGCTTCGTTCGTGCATAGCCCCGTCGTCTAGCGGCCAAGGATAGCGGACTTTGGAGCAAGAACTTCATGTTCGTGAAGACATCCGTTGACCACGGTTCGAATACTATAAGATCGAAAGTCCGTGCGGGGCTATCCTTTTCATACGATATCATCCTATTTTTTTAATATAGTCAGTGACGTAAGTAATTAGACAAATATAGCTTACGTCACTGCATATAGCCAATGACATCTATTAGTATAAAAATTAATGTCATTGGCTATAGAAGAGAACCCTAAATGGGTTGGTGAGTTCCTGCAACATAAAAAATGAGAAATAAAAAAATAAAGAAAATCTTTATTCGATGACAATGTCGTCTTCCATGTTCAATACTTCTTCCGCTTCGGTTTCTTCTGCAGTATCTTTTTCTTCAGTGGGGTCTTGGTTTCTTTCTACAATCTTGGCCGTACTGGAGGTTAAGGGGCTTTCCTCAGTTCCATCGGGTGTGATGTAGCTGGGAATTCCAGGTCGGATGTAGACGGGTTCGTCAGTGACCATGTTGGTAACTCCGGGAACTACATAGCCTACATCAGCTAGTGTGCCTCGGGGGCGGTACCATTGTTTGATGACGGCTCTTGCAGGTCCATATCCATTGTACATGTAGACTCCCCAGGTTCTTCCGCCGTAGTCTTTGAGTTTATGGGTTTGAGCGGCACTGGCTTTGAATCCGCGTAGGTTGCTGGTGAAGTAGCTTCCGTATCGGGTCCAGGGGTGAAGTCGGGTCCAGTCATATCCATGGGCGAAGCTGTAGCCGGTAGTTCCTCGAACAACCGGTTCTCCCCATGCATTAACAAGGACGCCGTATTCGTCTATCATAAGCTGAGTTTCAGGGTTTTGGAAGGTTTCTCCTTCTTCGGTTTCAGGGACTTGGCCGTAAACAATGACAGGTAGGCCTTCTCGGATTAAGTTAAGATCTTGAGCATTGATGTATCGTGATTGAGGGGTGGGCACCTTCACCATAGGGCTACTGGTGGTGCTTGGAAAGTAGACAAAGGGATGATCAGCTATACCTAAGGGCAAAGCTAAGAACAATGTCAATATTGCGGCTAAGATAGTTTTTTTCATAGTCTATAACCTCCATTCCTCACCCCTTTTAGAGGTGGTAACTTTTGGGGGGTTAAAAAGCTTTTCGTTTTGTAGGTAAGCTTTATTAAAGGGTGTTGTATTTTTCTGGTCATGAAGAAGAAAGTGCTCATTATTGAGGACGATCCGAACATTGCGGAGGCAGAGCGTTTAATTTTAGAAACAGAGTTTGAGGTGTTCATGGCTTCGGATGGCGCTACGGGTTTGAGTATCTGTAAAGAAGTCCTACCAGACCTTATTATATTGGATGTGATGTTGCCTAAGCTTTCAGGGTTTGAAGTCTGCAAAATGTTAAGAGACGATGGGTATGATAAGAAGATTGTGATGGTTACGGCAAAGACCGAGCCTCGGAATGAGATTTTTGGAATGGACTTGGGTGCAAACGATTACATCATGAAGCCTTTTGAACCTGAGGAGTTGATGCACGTGGTGCATCAAGTGATGAAGAAGTAGGACGATCATGGTTGAATATTACCAAGTCTGGCTGAGTGCTGAGACAAAAGCACAATCGAAAAAAATACTGGATGCGTTGACAAGGTTAAAGCTTATTCTCGGTGGCACAATCTTAAACGGTCCTTCTCATTTCTGGTGGAAAGGGAAAGAGATCGACATGAATTATTGTTACATTATGGGTTTTACAATAGGCAAGAATAGGAGACGCGTTGAAAAAGAATTTGAAAGAATAAGTGAGGAAGAAGTGCCGATGATTTCTTTCATTAAAATGGCGGGGAATAAAAAGTTTCTTAAGTTCATCTACGAAAATACTAAATAAGGATTAACAAGGTTCGTGAACACAAACCTTTATATCTCTTTTTAAGCTTCTGAGGGGGATGATTTCTGAATCCATCGCTGTATTTCACGCGTTTAACGCCTTTTTAAGTACGGTCGCAGGAGAGCTTTTGAAGCGTAGTGTAGAAGGGTTATTCCTTGTTTTCATTACGTACATGGCGGTGAGCGAGTGGACGCGCAGTAAGAAGGAGTCCTTGAAGTTTTTGGCGTGGGCGTTTGGGGTCTTAGCTTTTCAAAAAATCATTTTAACCTTTTTCTTGGCACAGGTGGTGTTTGGTTCGCTTTCTTTAATGCATGTGGAGGACCTCGTAGCGGTGGTGAACGAGTTCATGGAAATCTTAGCCATCATTCTATTGGGAGAGGCGTTCTTATTTCCATTGTTTGTGGAAAAGAGGATTTCTTGGTTGCGGAGGGTTCGAAAGAAAGTGGTTCTGTGCATTTTAGGGTTTATCTGTGCGGAGGCTTGGTGGGTGTGGCGGGGTTTAAAGGGGTTGCCTGCTTATTTTCAGCATTCCATCCCATATGGGCTTTTGTTGGTGTTTAAGTTGGTTTTGTTGGCATTCCCGATTTATTTTATTCTAAGGCATGAGCGCTTGTTTGGTAAATACGCTAGGGATGTAGTCCTAGCCTTTGCGGTGTATAGTGTTAGGCCGTTGGTAGAGTTAGGGAATTACATTCTTTTTGATAGCCGAAACACGGATTGGGTTGTGTTCGCGCATCCATTTTTGTTGTTATCCGTAATCTTGTTTGCGCGGGTGATGTTTTTGAAGTTGGCTGATAAAGCTCTGCTCAAAGAGCGTTTGAGTGTGGAGATCGAGCGTCATGCAGAAACAAAGGAGTTAAGCAAGTTAAAGGATGAGTTCGTAAGTATTGTAAGTCATGAGTTGCGCACTCCCTTAACATCGATGAAACTTTACCTGTCTTTGTTGCTCTCTGGTCGTTTTGGCAAGTTGAAGGCAGAGCAGATAAAGCCTTTGAAGACCGTCCAACAGGAATCAGATCGATTGAGTCACTTGGTGCAGGATACCTTGACCCTTTCTAAGTTGGAGCAGCGCAAGGACCGGCTGATGTTGGAAAGGTTGGAGTTGAGAGAGGTGTTGGACATGGAGCCGTATAAGCGTTTAGCGGTGGAAAAGGGGTTAAGATGGGTGGATCAGATCCCTAAGCCGTTTAGGGTGAAGGTGGATCCAGAAAAATTCAAGCAGGTCTTCATTAACTTGGTGGGAAATGCGATTAAGTTTACCGATCAGGGTTCGGTTGCAGTAGCAGCTGGAAAAACAAAGAAGGGTTGGTTCTTTTCTGTTTTAGATACTGGGCCGGGCATTGCGCAAGATAAGCTTCCCAAGTTGTTTGATAAGTTTTACCAGACGGATCATCACATGACTCGGGAAAAAGGAGGTACGGGTTTAGGTCTTTCCATTGCCAAGCACATTGTGGAGTTGCACAAAGGCAAGCTCCGCGTAGAATCAGGTGTGGGTCATGGTACCACATTCACTGTGGAGATGCCGAATTAATCATATTTGTCTCTAAGTTCGTCTTCGCTTTCTTTCCAGTCTTTGTGGAGGTGTTCACAAACAACCGTAGGATCTGCAAAGAGGGTGAAGCCTTTTTCTTGGGCATCGTAGCAGAACATCATGTCGTCTTGGGCGGAGCCTTGACTGGGTTTTCGAAAGCGAACTTGTTCAAGAACACTTCGATGGATGAGCATGCAGCCAAGGCCGCAGGCATGGACGCGGAGGGGTTCTTCTTGTTTAAGTCGTTCAGGGTGAACCAGGACCAGTTTACCGTTTTGTTCTGTATACAATAGTGCGTAAGGACTTTTTTTGCCTTGGTAAATGCCTTCTTTGTAGTAGACACCCGTCATGATCAATTGTCTGTTTTGAAGCAATCGTTCCAGTACATCTAGGGGGGGTAAGATGTCTTGTTCGAGGCAAAGGAAATAGTCATATCCTTCCTTCAAGACTTTATCTCGCAGCATATTGCGACTAGCAATGATACGTTCTTTTGCCTCTTCAAGCCAAGGCCCTTTTTCGGCCGGTAGGCCGATCTGTCTGATTTCGTTAAGGTATTTTTCATTTTTTGAGTTGTCAATGAGTAAAACGTCGTAATTCGGATACGTTAATTTTTTCACTCGCTCTGCATACTCTTTGAGGCAGTAAGCTTTGCCCCAGTAGGTGGGGCACCCGACGAGGATTTTGGGATTCATGGAGATATTCTTTTTGGTTGAGTTAAATAGTCTTCTTTTTTTGTTTTAGGAGTTCATCAAGTGAATAAATGCCTTTTCCAGCCTTCTAAATGCATTTTTCAATTTTTAAAGCGATTTAGTACATAGTATGATTCTAAGGAGAATCCATACTTTTTTATAGCGGAACCTTCCAATTCCTCAAATGGAATACGTGACTGAGTTGCACATGCACAGCCGGTTTAGCCGTGCCTGTTCTAAGGATCTTAACCTTAAAACCTTAGAAAAATGGGCTAAGGTGAAAGGAGTCTCTCTTCTGGGCACAAGCGATTTTACGCATCCTGAATGGATTAAAGAGCTTAAGAGCGAATTAAAAGAGGTAGAGCAGGGGATTTATCGTTCTGCTACTGGCTTTCCGTTTATGCTCACATCCGAAGTCTCGTTAATGTATTCACAGGGAGAAAAAGGTAGGAGAGTCCATAACCTCATATTTGCCCCTAATTTAGAGGTTGTAGATCAAATCACAGAATACCTCAAAAGTAAGGGTAGAATCGATTATGATGGCCGTCCGATCTTTAAAATTCCTTGTCCAGAATTCACCGAGCGCTTAATGGAGATATCCCCAGACATTGAAGTCGTTCCAGCTCACATCTGGACGCCTTGGTTTGGCCTCTTTGGCAGTAAATCCGGTTTTGACTCGTTAAAGGAAGCCTTCCAAGAGCAAATGCACAACATCCATGCGATCGAAACCGGGATGTCGTCCAATCCAGCCATGAATTGGCGTCTTTCTCAGCTAGATAATATCAGTCTGCTTAGCTTTTCCGACAGTCACAGCTATTGGCCCTGGCGCATGGGCCGTGAAGCTACAGTTTTCGACGTAAAAGATCTTTCTTACAAAGCCATTATTCAGGCCATTCGTACAAAAAAAGGCTTGAAAGAAACCATTGAGGTCGATCCAGGGTATGGTAAATACCACGTCGATGGGCACCGGGCTTGTGGGATTTCCATGGAGCCTGAAGAGTCCAGAAAGCACAAGAACGTTTGCCCGAAATGCAAGCGTCCGCTCACCATCGGTGTTTTGAATCGAGTGGAGCAATTAGCCGATCGTCCATTAGGGTTTAAACCTCGAGAAGCCGTCCCGTTCAAAACATTAATTCCTTTGACAGAGCTTATCGTAGCGGTTTCAGGCGGTGGTTTGGCCACTCAGAAAACCTGGACGGAGTATTACAACATTCTGAAAGTAGGAAAATCAGAGCTGGATGTTTTGCTGAATGCCACGAAAGAACAGCTTTTAGTCGTTACCAAAGAAAAAATTGTTGAGGCTATCTTGCTCAATAGGGAAGGAAAGCTTCAGGTGAAGCCGGGCTTTGATGGGGTGTACGGCGTCCCCGTCATTCCAGGGATTGAGCCCAGGCCTCAAGTGGGGGATGAGCCTAAACCTAAAAATAAGAAGGAGGAGAAAGAAAAAGAGCAGAAAGGCTTAGGTGAGTACATATAGAAAAGTATATAAATAAGATTAATCTTACTAGTCTTATGGATACCATCAAAGTGTCTTCCCGAGGGCAAATCGTGATTCCTGAAGAAGTAAGGAAGGGTTTGGGCATCAAAGAAGGAACAAAGCTAGTCCTCATTCAGCGCGGTAATCGGGTCATCTTAGAAAGGGTCCAAGATTTTATGAAGGATATAGAGAAAGCAGAGCAAGAACGCTTAGGTTGGATGCTTCTAGGCGAAAAAGGAATGGCTGACATATGGGATAACCCGCAAGATGAAGAGGTCTGGAAGCAATACTTATGAAGCCAAAACAGAGGGACATCTATTTAGTACCCTATCCATTTTCCAATCTAAGTGACACTAAAGTTAGACCGGTTATAATTTTGTCTAATGATGCGTTTAATGAAAATAGTCGAGACGTGGTGGTATGTGGGATAACATCCAATCTAAATGTACAGCGCTATAGCCTGCAGATAGAAGGCTCCGATTTGGAAGAAGGTAAGTTACGCACAAGTATGGTGCGAATGCAAAACCTGTTGAAAATAGAACAGCGGTTGCTTATAAAAAAGATCGCTCGTCTGAATCAAGAAAAGTATAAAGAAGGAATTTTATTGTTAGAAAATCTGGTGAAGCTTATTTAGTGCCCATCATTTCATCCAGCATTTCCATTCGAGATTCTTTTTCTTTGAATTCTCGGGCGTGGTCGCGCAGTTCTTGTTTTAAAGCAGCAATGTCTTTCCAGCTGTTGAGTTTTTCCTGGATCTTTTTCTCGTCCAACTCAATCTGTTTCGTCTTTAACTTCACTTTTTCATCGGCTGAAATATCGGCTTGACCTAAGAGGTTGGAGATGCTCATCTGCATCTTGCCCATTTCAGCCACGAGTTCTTCTTGTAGTTTTTTCCGTTCTTCAATGAGGCCTTGAATGTCTTCGATGAGCTCTTTAAGGCTCAGGATTTTCTCGTCTTGGAAGGATCGAAACAAGTCGTCCGCTCCCCCGCTCGCCGGCGGGGTCTTGTAGGCTTCATTCGGATTCATGTTCTTTTTGTCGTGTTTCTTACCTTAAATAGGCTTCGGTTTATATAGATAATTTCTATATAGAAGATAATTTGCTTTTTTTAAAATTATTTTTTATTTAAGTTGGTGGTTCCCCCCAGCCCGAAGAGTTTCCAGATCCGCAATGGCAGCCAACCATGATGACAGGATGGGTTGGCCGGCAGGTGGGCGAGTGCATCTCGCGTGCGGTAGGAAAGAACTCTAATCGGGACTGGGGGGTCGGGACGGCCTCGTCGTCGCGGACTAGATGACGAAGGTGTGACGAGCGACGAGAGGCCTAGGGCATCTTGCCGGTATGACCTGAGATGGTCGCTCCGGCGCTCCGGGCGGGGCAGTGCACGGCGGAAGTCCTCCTTCACGTGCGGGTCGAGGGGTTCGTCACGGCTTGCGCGGGGGCATGAAAGCCCAGGACATTGTCCATTGTGCGCCTCAGTATTTTACTTCCCTGAGATGTGACGGTCTCGACGGGTTGGGCGAACCTTGCGGTCGCGTGGGAATCTTGGCTACCCAGGGGATGATCTTCTAGTTTTTCCTCCCTCTGTCTTGTGGAAATGGGCCCTCGCGTACTCCGACTGGGGCGGATTTTTGCGGGACCCACGACTGTACACTCCATTCGGAGTACTGCGCTCTTCCAAGACAATGTTCTTTCTTGAAAATGCGAAGCACTCCGAATTCGGCCGAGCCGCCGAAGGACAGGATCTGTGTGATGCCGATCGAAATCATCCCATCCTCCGGCGGCTGCCGTCACCCCCGTGTATCAGAAGTAGAAGTGCCACTCATCCCAGGTTCAGCCTCGCGGGGGAAGGCTTAAGCTGTGAACAAGTGTACCGCACCGCGCCCCGTCGATCAGTTGCGCAGGATGGTGGTGGTGGCTCGGCCGATGAGATCCGCGACCTGGGTAGTCGTCGTCGGAATCGCTGCCGCCTTCTCGGTGCTTCCCCGAATGAGCAAGACGCCGCATTCCCGTGCACCGAGTGTCAGGCCCGCGTTGAGGT
>DATDWO010000011.1:0-31508 GCA_035289665.1 Candidatus Nanoarchaeia archaeon | reverse complement strand
TTGGGTGTGTGATGGGGATGATTATAGCAAGCCTGTTTCCGTTCATTTCTACATGAACGGTCCAGCCGGTTCTGGAACTTTTATAGGTAGTACTGAGGCTAACACCGTTCGCGAATCGGCGGTGGCGGCGCAGTGCGGGGGCAATGCCAATCACGGCTTTTACTTCCCCACTCCTTCGTACTTAAAAGATGGACTATCCCATTTGATCTATGCTCACGCGATCAATATTGGCGTTTCTCCGGTAAATCCTTTGCTTTCAGGTGTGCATTCTGTTCTTTGTTCGAGTGGTAATGAGACCTGTAAGTCTCCTGCGGGTTTAGTTAGTTGGTGGACGGCAGAAGGTTCTGGGAAGGATGTAATTTCGGCGAATACAGGAGTCTTACGAAATGGCGTTGGCTTTGTGCAGGGAAAGGTCGGGAAGGCGTTTAGTTTGGATGGGGTGGATGATTATGTGGAAGTTCCGGATGCGGCCAATTTGGATGTTACAAGAAGTGTTACCTTGTCGGCTTGGGTGAATCCTTCCTCGCTTTCCTGCATAGGCGGTTGGTGTGCGGTTTTGGCTAAGAGCGGCGGATCAACCAGGAATTATGGGTTGTGGGTGAAGGGGGATGGGGCGTTGGTAGTCTCGTATAAGTCACAAGAGTACGTGCGTGCATCGAGTGCAATAAACACCATTCCTATAAATAAGTGGTCGCACGTGGTTGGAGTCATTAGTCCTTCGCCCGTGGGTGGTCCACCAGTTGGTGCTCTTCGACTGTATGTGAATGGCAATCCTGTAGCGGTTTCTGAAACCCTTGGCAATCCAAATTCCCCGTTAATTCAGGACAACAATCCGCTTCTCATCGGGGCTTCGGATCTTCCGGCAGGCTATTATTTCAAGGGCTTGATCGATGAAGTGCAGCTCTACTCTAGAGCCCTTGCTCCTCAGGAAGTCAAGAAGGCGTATGAAGTAAGCAGCAATGGGAATTGCCGCGCGTGATGGGGGAACGTAAAGTCAAGTGGGTTTGAGTGGGTGTGTCTTTGAACGGCTTTTTGGGCAGGTTAGTCTTTTCGTATTTGTTTAGCATCCTCAGGGCAAAATTCCTTCGAGAACGACTGCTTGAGCGTCGAGAGGGGATGCGCACAAGAGCGAAGCTCTTGGCGTGCCAGAAATGAACACATTTCTGAGCACTCCCTCGGGAACGCAGCTCCTGCAGTATTTAGAGCCTAAATTTTGCAGATGCTAAACAAATACGTCCTTTCTATTGCCGTTCGTCCTGTCTTTGCGAAAATGAGGAGTCTTTGGCATTCAACCAGTCAATGCTAAAAAACCGTTACATTTAAAAGTATCACCATAGTAATACATTTGGTGATGAGCATGGAAACCATACCCGCGAAGATAACTCCTCGTTTGGCGCAGGAGATGGATGAGTTAGTAGAAGAGGGTCTGTACGCCAGCCGTTCCGAGTTCATTCGGGAGGCGATTCGGGACAAGTTGCGGATGGCCAAGTTGGAGCTGTTGGAGGCTGCAGTGAAGGAGGACGTTGAATGGGGGTTGCATGGGAAGGATTAAGGTGGCAGTCACCAATACAGGTCCTCTCATTCATTTTTGTGAGTTGAAGGAACAGAGGCTCTTGCCGTTGTTGGTGCAGGAGCTTTTAACTCCGGAAGAAGTGGTGCAAGAATTAGCAAGGACGTATGGGCAAGTGAGGTCTTTTCTCCGGGTAAAAACATTGATGGGCAAGGAGAGGGATTATGTAAAATTCTTAATGCAGCAGTTCGAGCTTCAGTTGGGGGAGGCAGCGGCCATGGCTCTTGCTATGCGGGAGAAGGTCAAGCTGTTTTTTACAGATGACTTGACGGCGAGAATAGCTGCAAAGCGCTTGGGTTTGGAGCCTCATGGGACATTGGGCTTGCTTCTGCGTGCTTTTCGCGAAAAGCGCCTTTCAAAGGAGGAAGCAATCCGTTCGTTATATGCGTTGAGGCAAACCTCTCTTTTTATCACCTCTGATTTGATTCGGTGGGCTGTTCTAGAAGTAAAGAAATACAAAATAAAGGGGTAGGAAAAAACATCTATCCTCCCTTATAGCGCTCTGCAGTTTGCACGCTTAGTAGCAGGTCCAATTCGGTGGGCAGGGGCTGTTGGCGGGTCGGCATTTTCCGCCGCAGGGTTTGGGAAAGTTGGTGGGGTGGATGGGGGGCGGGATATGGCATTTATGGGTGGAGGGGCAGCCGGTGGGGCATCGGTAGCCACAAGGAGGTAGTTGACCGAGTGTGCAGTTGTTTTTGCACGCGTCATTGTCATTGGTGTTGCCATCGTCGCATACTTCCCAGCCGTCATTATTAGGTCCTCCAACTCCTTCTCCATTGGGTTGTTGAACTGCCCCATCGGTACAATATGTTAGTGTGCAGTCAGTGGTGCAGATTCCAGTAGGGCTGTTGTTGGCTCCTTCATCGCATTCCTCGGCTGGCTCTACAATATTGTTACCGCAGGTAGAGGGGGCTACTTGCAGGCCCATTTTGATAGCGACGGGTTGATCCCAATTCCCTGGATTGGGTTTGGTGGAGTAGTAGACATCTGCGGAAGGTCCTATGATGCCAAATCGGTCCTGTATGGGAAAATCATCGGAATGGGTGGTTCCAGTAATATAAACTATGCTGCCAGCCAGATCGATGGACACGGCGGGATCATAATACTCATTCCTTGTGCCACCAAAATAGGTACTGCCGCCTGTTCCAAAACTTTTTCCATCCGCAGAAATATGGGAAATAAAAAAGTCGCCCACAGATCCTGTTCCAAAAACGGTTTGGTATGCCCCTGGGGTTACTGGAAAATTGGAGGAACCGGTGAACCCAGTAACAAAGGCTTCGTCTAAGCTGTTGATCGCGATTCCCCAGCCTTGTTCCGCATAGTTCCCTCCAAGGTAGGTGCTGTATACTAATCCTGTGCCCAGGTTGTTAATCTTGGTGACAAACACATCCACAGGTTGATTGTATTGTGTTTGAACCGCTCCGGGTGTGGTTGGGAAAGTAGGGGATTCAGTAAAACCTGTGATAAAGGCTTCATCGAGATGATTGACTACAATCGCCTTGCCTCTTTCCTGTCCTCCTGCCCCATTTGCCCCTCCAAGGTAGGTGCTGTATACTAATCCTGTGCCCAGGTTGTTAATCTTG
The DNA here is from genome assembly GCA_035289665.1 of Candidatus Nanoarchaeia archaeon. GTDB lineage: Archaea > Nanobdellota > Nanobdellia > Woesearchaeales > SM23-78 > JBBSWA01. The sequence goes on along the minus strand of DATDWO010000011.1, from coordinate 28,355 downwards.
GTAACGAATACGTCAAACTGTCCATTGAGTTGTGTCTGGAACGCTCCCAGTGTAGTTGGGAAATCAGAGGAAGAAGTATATCCTGTGATAAAGGCCTCATTAAATTTGTTGATCGCGATCCCAAATCCAGCATCATAGCCATTTCCTCCAAGGTAGGTGCTGTATACTAATCCTGTGCCCAGGTTGTTAATCTTGGTAATGAATGCATCATCTGTTCCCACCCCATTGAGTTGTGTCTGGCCTGCTCCAGATGTGGTGGGAAAATCAAGAGAATAAGTCCATCCTATGACGAATGCTTCATCAAGTTTGTTGATTGTTATTCCGGAGCTTGTATCCACACCCGTTCCTCCAAGGTAGGTGCTGTATATCAATCCTGTGCCCATATTATTAAGTTTGACAATGAAATTATCATCCTGCCCTTTGAGTTGTGTTTGGTATGCTCCAGGCGTAGTTGGGAAATCTTTAGAGGTAGTCCGTCCTGTAACAAAGATCTCACCGTTTTTGTTGACAGCGCTTCTAATTCCTTCGTCTTCTAGACTTCCACCGATAAAAGTGGAATATATAACACTGGTTCCATCACTTTTTATTTTAGTGACGAAGGCATCCCACACGCCGCCTGCATATTTTTCCTGGTAAACACCAGGTTTAGTGGGATAAGAGTCATCTGCCCGTCCGGTGACATAGGCGTGTCCATCGGTGCCGATATCTATATCAGTGGCATAGTTTTTTAGGTTAAATGCAGTAGCTCCCATGAAGGTGCTCCAGATGAGGGTGAGTGGGTCTATGATGAGTTCTTGTGTTGGGTCGTATAGGCCAAGTATCTTGAATCCGAAGGTGTTGTTGTTCAAGAGGGTGTACTCAATGTTTACTTCTTGTTTTTGGTTGTTGATGACTTGATAACCATAAGGAGATTGATCGGCAACAACTCCCCACGGAGTACGTACTTCCAGTTCTCCGTTTGTGTTGATGAATAGCGAGGTAATGCCTCGGTAGTGGAGTTGGATATCGCTAATGCGGGCGCCTGGTTTGAGGATGAAGTCGTATTTGAGATTGTTTCCCTGGGCGTAAAAAGTGAGGTCGATGTTGTTGTAGAGGTTGGGGTAGGTGAGGGTTTGGTACTGGGGGGTGTGCACAACCCATTTTTCTGGGTTGTTTCCTTTGAGGTAGTTTATTTTGCTGGGTTGTTCGCCGGTGGCTGTGATGGGAGCTGACGTAGTGGCCGAGTTGGCGTTTTGAAAGTCAAGATTGTACACGAGGGATTCGTAGCTATCCTCGCGTTCGGGGTTATTATCATTGCTGTTTTCCTGTTCATTTTCTATTTCTTCTATTTCTCGGCTCGTAGCGAAGCTCAAACTGTTCGCGAGAAAGCGCACGGCGATTCCATGATGCCCTCCTTGGTAAAGAATGTCTGAGTTCCATTGTCCCATGTTTTTGAGGAAGGTGGGGGGACGGTTGTTGTAGTTGGCGAGGAGTGTTTGTTGTTCGGGTGTGAGGGCTTGGAGCGAACTTGTAGTGGTTAGGCTGGCTTTTCCTCCTATGTTTGCAGGGTTGTTTTCAGTAATAAAGTTGGTGGCAAGGGCAGTAATGGCTACGATTCCAACGATAAGGGTGAGGAGCAGGGTTTCTTTGGTCAATTTAGTAATCGTTTTAGTCGTGAACATATTTAAACGTTTGTTTTTCATGTGGGTCGCCTGTTAAATCTAAGAATCGCATCCTCAATTAAAAGAGAATGGGTGTTGCTTATATTCTTTTCCTTATATTAATTCATTGGGTGTTGGGAAATAATATGCACCATTGACTCGATCAACCTCGCTTGCTGTACATTTTTATTTTTTCTTGAGAAAGATTTGGGTGAGGTATCCGGCTCCCATTCCGATGATCGTTCCGGCAGTGACTTGGTCAAAGATCATGCCGATTCCTATTCCTATAAGAACAAAGGCGGACATAACCATCCAAGGCTGTATAGATTGTGTCATTTAATCGGTCTAGATATACTCATTTATATGTTTATTCAAATCAGTGGTGTTGCCTGAAATCGTTTAAAAAGTGATACATCGAAAACTTTATATATACTATTTTCTAGGAAGGAGGGATATGGCTAAAAAAGGGTCTGTTTCCCAGCAGGGAGTGCAAGTGGCAATGGTGGGTATTGTGGCGGTTGTCGCTATTTTGGTTTTGTTTTTGTCTCATTCAGGGTCTTTTAGTGCGAATGGTCCGGCTGTGTTGGATTCGCAGAAGGATTTGGAAAATGTGGGGGGCAGGGCGGGTACCTGGGGTAGTGGTGGATCGCCACCGGGTAGCGGAGGGCCTCCAGCAGGTAGTGGGGGTAGTGGGCCACCTAATGCGGTCAGTGTAAGTTCTAATCCTAGCGGTGCAAATGTGTATATAGATGGAGTGTATAAAGGCGTTACTCCTTTATCAGTAAATGGTGTTGCAGCCGGTGTTCATACAGTTAAGGTGACCAAGTCAGGGTATGCGGATGTTAGTCAAGCAGTTAATGTGCCTCCGTTCGGTACGGTGGCTGTTACGGTCACGCTGCAGTCGAGCGGGAGTGGGAATGTGGCTGCTTTTGTTGACCAAAACCCGGCTGCATCATTTATTGCGATTCCAGGTCAATCGTATGCGTTTAGCGTGGGCATGAAAAATAGTGGCAGTGCAACTTGGAGTGAGGGAAGCGGGTATGAGTTGAAGTCAAAGAGCCAGCTTCCAGGGATAAGTCTGGGTGTAAATAAAGTGAATCCTGCTCAGAATGTTGTTTTCAGAAGCATCATTGAGGCACCGGAAGTGCCCGGTTCATATCCTGCACAGTGGGTGATGGCTCAAAACGGAGCAGGGTTTGATATTGCTTCTGCTCCTTTAAGTATTGCAGTGCAGGAGCCTTCTTTTAGTGCTGTGCTGGATGCTTCATTCGTCTCCCAAAGTCTTTCTTATCCATTCTCAACCAGTCCAGCCACGCCATTTGTTGGAAACCCTGTCTCTACAAGCTATGCCTATGATAACTTTTTGGTTACGGGTGGGACGTATACAGTAGGAATTACAATGAAAAATACAGGCTCGACAACTTGGACTAAAGCAGGCGGGTTTAGGCTGAAATCTCAAGCACCCACAAATAATATGTTTTGGGGTGTTCAAAATATAGAGCTAGGCTCTTCGGATTCGATCGCGCCTGGGCAGTCTAAGATGTTTGTATTTAACATTATTGCTCCTTCCCCTGGAGGAACGTATAACTTTCAGTGGTCGATGGCGCAGATAGGCAAGGGCGTATTTGGGGATTATTCCCCCAACACAATCGTTAATGTGTTGTGGAAAGGAGGATGCAAGCCGCAGTGTGCAAACAAGAAAATAGGGGATTCGGATGGCTGCGCAGATAAATGCAGTATTGATGGTACTATCGGGTATGTTCAATCGGGGAAGATTGGGTTGCCGTGCGACCAGGGTAAATGCAAGGATAAGAGCATCTGCACGCGAGGTCTTTGCCGGATTCCTCCAGTTGCCTGTGGTCATGATAATCAGGTGTGTTGCTCAGGAAATCAGTGCGCTTTCTCCACTAGTTACACGTGCAATAATCAGACAAGTCCTGGGGTCTGCCAGGAGTGTGGTGGGTGGAATAAAATTTGTTGTACCGATGCTGGCGCTTTCAAATGCGACAATTCGAATTGGGATTGCACAAATAAATTTGCAAACGGAGGGCACGGGTATTGCGATATTTGCAATCGAAATACGAACATGTGCGGGCCCGGATCCGGATGTGGGCACTTGAATGAACCTTGCTGTCCGCCTGGAAACCGTTGCGCCCAAGGAACCTGTACAGGGAATTCTCAGGTAGGTTATGCGTGTAAGTAAGGGGTGAGTCTGTATCTCCCAAGTAGGCGAGTGTAGCTTTCTTGTGCCCTAACCAAACATAGAGTACAGAAAGAATACAAGGTAGGTCATTATAAGAAGAGAGAGGGCAAGTCCGATAAGGCCAAGCGTTCTTTTAGGCTCTTTGAGAAAGAACCCAATGATCCCAAAGGCAATGCCGAAAAGGCAGAAGGGGGCTAGGAGGATACCTCCGAAGAGAAGGGCAATGCCTCCTTGTGCGTCGCTGTTCGCCGATTCAGTCAGAAAAGCAAGGAATAGAAAAGAGAGTAAACCGATAGAAAAGCAGGCAATGTTGAAAAAAGGTTTCCGGGGTTGTGTTGTTTTCATCTGGGGTTTAAAAGAAGTTTCTAGGCTTATAAATTTATCCCCCACTAACCACACTTAACAGTTTAACATCGTCTTTGTCTTTAAGTAATTCATCTTCCGTCACCAATTCACCATTCTTGATGATGAGGACAGCAGACGCGCTAATCCTCAGTTCGCCCAGTAGCTTCTTTGCGCTTCCATTGAACTTCTTGTTCAGCTTCTTGTTCTGTTGCTCAAGGTAGATTTTCATCGGTACCTTCTCAGTTCTTCTTGTATCTTTTCTTCTGTGTATCCAATTAAGGGTCTCAAGATGGGTAAGGGGATTTCAGGGTATTTTTTAAAGTTTGCCAGGGTATCTCCTACAATCAGGGCTTGGAGTTCAAATCGGGGTATGTGTTCAGCCAAGTTAATCTCCGAGAGGAGTTTGAATTGGGGCCTTGTACCGTGAGAATATCGTTCTAGGAGGGTTATGTCTTGTGGGGTTTTCGCAATCGGGAATAAAGCGCAGCCGCGCCTCATAGCCATCAATCCAGCTAACAGGCTTTTCTCGTTTTCAATCAGCAACAGCACACTGCCTTCCACGCCTACTGGGAGCCCTCCAAAGCAAGGATGGCTTTTGGTATATATATAGGCATTTCCTTGGAGGATTTCAATGCCAATTTCTTTTTCGTATTTTTTGAGGGAGACGTTGGCACCTGTTTTTTTCACAACCAGTGCCCCAAGTTGTTCGTTGAGTTGTTGCTGAGAGTAAGGAGAGTTATTGTCCAGGACTTGGGCGGTGATGCGGAAGCTGGTTTTTTCAGTGAATCCTTTGCTTAGCTCTTCCACTTTTTTTTGAATGGCTTCGTAGTCTCCAGGTATTTTTGTGCAGGGGCTATAGCTGATAAGTCCGAAGACGGGTTTCCAGTTCACTTTTTTTTCGGTTTCAGCAAAGAGGCGGTTTCGAAGTCGTTGAACCGTTCCTTCAATGCCTTGGCTTTTCAGATAGCTTTTGAGGTTGTGGACGAGTTTGCGTTCAAAGAACGGCCTGTTTTTTCCTTTGAGGCTGATTTCGCCGTAACGTAAGAGGTAGTGTTTCATGTGTAGAGAATGCCTGCTTTCCATTGTTGTTCATAGATGAATTTTTTGAGTAATTCCAGGTTTTTTGGGGTGCAGGCATACGTTCCAGTCATTAGTCCGATGTAGTAATCTTTAGTGGTACTTTTTTTGTTGACGTAGTTTTTAGCATCAAAATAATAGCCTTTGCTGTCTTTCTGGAGTTGTTCGCGTTCATGGTGGGTGATTCCTTCAGGGACCGGGCAATTTTCATTTTTCCGTGCGCACAAGTAGCCTTCTTTGAAGGCTTGTTGAGCGTAGCTATCTAGTTGGGGTTGGAGGCTTTCGCAGTTTATATCGGTTAAGGGGTTTATGGTCTTGGGAGGAGTTGCATTATCTAGAGAAGGAAGGTCTTGAATCTGCGGTTCCCATTGGATCAGGCTTTTGCCGACGAAGTAGGCAAAGACCAGAAGTAAAATTACAATCGGAAGCGCTTTGGCAAGGTCTTTGCGGATTTTAATGAGGTAATAACGGGTCATGGTGCTATGATCTTTTATGGGTATTTATACCTTTTCGTCTTTTAAGCATAAACTTTATTAAAGTGAGTGAATTTCTTATTCTTAGGGGGGTGAATATGGCTGATGGGGGTTTGGTGGCCGTAGTTTTTAGTTCTAGAGACTCTTTAGAGAGATTGCTCGAAGAAAGTGTTTTACCTAGTGGAGACGTTTCTTTGGACCATAAAGAAAGAGTGCTATTAGGCGAACTCGATCGTTTTGAAGCTCCTTATCTAGAAGAGAAATTATTAGGCGAGAGAGTTTTCGACTCTTCTGCGGCATATAATGGAGCTTTCGCTGAATTTAAGAGATTTGTAGCATTGTCTTTAGTTTATGGAAAAAATCTAGCAATGCCCAGTAAAGAGATAGATGCAGTGTGGCACCAATTTATACTTTTCACGAAAAAATACAGGGAGTTCTGCGATCGGTTTTTGGGAAGATATTTAGACCATAATCCGAATACGTCTTTTACCCCTTTAGATCCGGAAGGACTAAGTAATCTCAGGGGATTATACAGAAAAACGTATGGAGATATTCCATCTCTATGGGACATGGCTTCTGCAGAAGACTGTAGTGTGGGGTCTGGTGCATGTACACAGTGTGGAAGCCCAGGGTCTGGTTCTTGTAATTCATCGTGTGGAGGGTCACCAGGATCCGGTTCATGCAGTTCTGGCGGTGGAAGCCCTGGCGGGTAACAGGGATGAGTGTCATGAAGCTTTGCTTCCGTTATTCTGGTGTGTACGATCGTATATTATATACATTCTCTTTTGGTATGCCTTGTTCTGATCCTAACTATTTTAAGGATCGTCGCAATGAAAGTATAAAAGGAATTAAAAGCCTTGAGAAAGGGGTCTTACGCAAGGTACTCTTCTTTTTATCAAAAATTTCAAAAACATTAAGTGTTGATTGGGAGGATAAAGACCTTACGATTTATGTCCTGCCTCACTGGCATAAGCCAATAGGAATGTCTGCTTTTTCAGACCCATTAACGGTTGTTTTAATGAGGTGGGATGGTGGCAAGTTATTGAGAATACCTAATTGGCGTATGGTGGAAATTTTAGTGCATGAGTTGTGTCATGTCATTCAGCAATCCTTATCAAGGACAAATTATTATAAAGACTTAGAAAAAAAAGGTCTTAAGAATATGTTAGTTAGGAATCATCTGTTAACCTATGCGATTTTTGCAAAAATAGTAAATTCAGAGATGCTAATGCATGAAAAAATAGTCACGGAAAAAAATCCTCCCTATAAAGAAGCGTTAGAATTAGTAGAAAAATGGGGCGCAGATAACATTATTCAAGAAGCAAGAAAATACGTTAAAAATGGTAAAGGATAATATAAAAGGGCGTTTATAAGGGTTTAGGGTAATCTTTATTAGGGACATTTGCAAAGGTAAGGTATGCCATCTAAGAAGCCGCCTAAGATCACGGTTCGTTACTCAGGCGTTTACGATCGTATGTTATACTTGTTTGTGGAGGGTCATCCGCCGGCTGATCATGATTATTTTATTCGTAGAAAAGTGGAAGCTCTAGAAGGTGTGCAACGGTTGAAAAAAGAAGTTCTCCCGAAGCTAAATCCGTATCTAGAGCATATGCAGCAGATCTTGGGTGTGTCTTGGGAGTCTCGGGAAGTGGTTTGTTACGCCTTGCCATACCCTCACAAGCCAGGTCCGGTCGGAGCTTTTTCAGATCCCTTGACGATCTTTTTGAAGCGTTGGGAGGGAGAGCGCTTGTTTTCCTTTCCTTCGGATCGTCTGCTGGAGCATCTGATCCATGAGTTCTGTCATATTATTCAGGACCCACTTCTGAAAACAGCCTATCGTAAGGAATTAGGGGAGCATTTGCGCGAGCGCAATCTACAAGTGTTAACCCATATATTGGCGTATGCCATTTTCAGGAAGGTAGTGGATCAGGAGCAGTGGCACCGGGAGGTGAGTATCCGAGCGCAAAATCCTCTTTATAAGAGAGCATTGGACTTAGTGCAAGCCTTGGGCGCTGATAAAATCATCGAGGAAGCCAAGTCTTATTTGGTGAAGAAAAATCGTTCAAAAGAGCTTAAGTAAATCCAGAAGAAGAACGTTTTTTCCAGTGAATTCTTGATAAATCCGTATTTTTTTCGGGGTTAACGAAAGACAGTGTGAGATACGCAAGAGTCTATTTATGGAAAGGTAGAAATTGCTCTGTTTATTCCGTGTTTTCTCCGTTTTTTGGTGGAGCACTCTTTTGAATAACTTCGGTTATTGTATCAGTATGGACTGGTATCGCGCAGACTCAAATGGTTTTTGGGCGCAATGTCCTTTGACGGGCAGGGTCGTCCAGGGAGAGGGGAATCGAGGGTTAAGGTATAAAGTTCAAGTTTCTCAAAAGCAAGGCTGTTTGTTTTGCCCAGGGCAAGAAGAGTCGCAACTGCCGGAAGTAACGCGTCTTCAGGGGGGATCGTTTGCTGATTTCTTAGACATCCAATCTTTAGGGCATGAGTGGTCGGTGCGAGTGTTTCCAAACTTGTTCAAAGGGGGTGGGATTGGAAGTAAAGACTTGGTTCAAGATTGGAAAGCGAAGTACCGTTCAGAAGAAGGGCAACAGTATATTGATCAATTGTTAGAGCGTCTAAAAGAAAAAGGCCTCCCCGTCGGAGAGGATTACCTCTTCGATCTAAGTCATATGGTGATTGTAGGTACACCCGAGCATAAGTCCGATCTTAATCAGGAAGAGGCAGGGTTGGAGTTTTTAGCAGCGGTGCATGCAAGGAATTTAGCGTATCAGGATGAAAAAGTGGTATTTGGGTGTATTTACAAGAATCAAGGAAAAGCAGCAGGAGCTACGCAGGAACATGAGCATGTGCAGCTTCGGTGTTATACAGAGCTTCCTCCTCGGTTGAGCTTTCAAGTAAGTTCATTGATAAAAAATCCTGGTTTGATGGAGCAAGTAACTGATTTTGCAAGAATCAAGGATTGGGTTATATCCGATAAGGACAATCAAGTAAGTTTCGTAGTTCCTTGGGAGGAGGAGCCGGCGGTGTGGTTGGTGTACAAGGGGTTGGAAGCTTCCTTGGAAGAATTAGGAGAGGTAGGTTTGTTAAGGTTAAGTGGGGGGTTGCAAACCATCATAGCGGGTTTAAAAAAGTTGGGTTATTCAGATTATAATTACGCTTGGTTTGATTCGAGCCGTTTGGGGGTGAAGATGCCGATTCATGCAAAGATCGTGACGCGGAAAAAAGTGAGGGGGGGTTCGGATATTTTCTTGGGACCTGAGAAGCACTATGTGCGGCCAGAGTCTTTGGCGGAGGTGTTGAGAAATGCTTAAAGCAGTGATTCCCGCGGCTGGGTTGGGGACAAGGCTTTTGCCGGTAACAAAGGCGATTCCAAAAGAGTTGTTTCCATTAGGTACAAAGCCAGTCATTCAGTACATCGTGGAGGAAGCAATAGAGGCGGGAATGGAGGAGGTCATCATTATTTTGCATAAGGATAAAGAGTTGATTCGGTCGTATTTTGAAGACCTGTCTTATGAGGAAGAGTTGAAGAAGAGTGGCAAGGAAGCATTGCTGCAGAGTCTGAAGGAAATCAAGAAAAGAGCTAAGTTGCGCTTCGTATACCAAGAGAAGCGGGGGGGTCTAGGTGCAGCCGTATACTTAGCCAAGCCATTCATCGATGATTTCATGCTGGTCATGTTGGGGGACTCGGTGATTCATTCTCAAGTTCCGGCAGCAGAGCAGTTAAGGCAGCTTCACGTGGAGTATGGGGGAAGTGTGATTAATTTAGAAAAGATTCCTCCAGGGGATTGCGTAAGGAGGGGGATGGTGGATGGCGTTCAAGTCAGGCCTGGTTTGTTTAAAATGACGGATTTTGTGGAAAAGCCTAAAACATTTCATACGGATATGGGTGTTTCCGGAAGGTATTTGTTGAGTAAGAACGTCTTTTCAGAGTTGGAGAGTGTGCAAAAGGGATATGGGGGAGAACTGCAGTTGACCGATGCCATCAAAAGATTGTTGAAAAAAGAAGAGATTTTAGCGTACTTTACAGAGGGCAAGCGATTTGATATTGGTAGCCCAGATACTTATTTGGAAGCGATTAAAGCATTTATGGAGCAAAAATGAGAGTTCTCGTGACAGGAGGCGCTGGCTTTATTGGGAGTCATCTGTGTGAATTCTTGCTAAATAAAGGGAATGAAGTGATTTGTGTGGATAACTTTTTTTGCGGGTTTAAGAAGAACATTCAGCATCTATTGTCAAATCCAAATTTTGAGTTGATTCGTCATGACATCACATTACCATTGTTTTTGGAAGTGGATCAAATATATAATTTGGCCTGTCCGGCTTCTCCGATTCATTATCAGTACAATCCCATTAAGACGGTGAAGTGCAGTACCTTGGGGGTCATTAACATGTTAGGTCTTGCCAAGCGCTGCAAAGCGAGGATCTTACAGGCATCCACGTCAGAGGTGTATGGGGATCCGCTCGCGCATCCGCAAGTGGAGGGGTATTGGGGGAATGTGAACCCCGTCGGGATTCGTTCGTGTTACGATGAAGGCAAACGTGTTGCTGAATGTCTATTCATGGATTATCATCGGATGAATAAAGTCGATATAAGAATAGCAAGGATTTTCAATACGTATGGTCCAAGGATGGCGGCGAGTGATGGGCGGGTCGTCTCAAACTTCATTGTGCAGGCATTGAAAGATGAGCCCATTACGTTGTATGGGGATGGGGAACAAACGCGTAGCTTTTGTTTTGTCTCGGATCTCATCCAGGGTTTGTATCAATTGATGAATCAGGATAAAATAATGGGTCCAGTAAATCTAGGCAATCCGGGGGAGTTTACCATCAAGGAATTGGCCGAGAAGGTGATTCAGTTGATAGGTTCAAAGTCTAAGGTGGTTTTCAAGGAGCTTCCGAAGGACGATCCCATGCGTCGTAAGCCTGATATTAGCCTGGCGAAGAAGGAGTTGGATTGGGAGCCTAAGGTTCAGTTGGAGGAGGGTTTGAAGAAGACGATCGCCTGGTTTCAAGGAGGATAAAGTGCTCCTCGGGTCGTATCCGAATTTGTCTGCTTTGAATCGAAAAGTATTTATACCAATTGTATCTTAATATATACATATGTATCTAAAAAGAAACGATGAGTTGGCTGTTTTAGAGTTGTATTTTGGGGGTTATACGCGGCAGTTCTATCTTCGAGAGATCAGTAGGCGGGCGAAGTTGCCGGTTAAAACAACGCAGAATGTAGTGGGGCGGCTTGAGCAGGGTAGAATACTTAGGAGTATTTCTAAGGGTAAAAATAAGTATTTTGCGTTGAATCGGGATAATGTAGAGACAAAGTTTTGTTTAATGCAAGCTGAGCTTCAGAGAACCTTGCGGTTCCTCTCTGTTTATCCAGTGTTTAAGCTTTTTTTGAAGGAAGTTAAAACCAGTGCTGCATTGGTTGTGTTTGGTAGTTTTGCTGGTTTTATGGTGGATAAGGATTCGGATGTGGATTTGCTTGTTGTTGCGGGGGTTAAGGAGAAGTTTCCTTTCCATTTGCTGCCTCATTCAGTTCATGAAGTTTTTTTATCGGAAAGAGAGTTTGAAGAGGCGATGCGGAAAGAAGAGGCTTTATTGGGTGAAATTGCTGAAAAGCATATTGTTTTAAATAATCATTCGTTTTTTGTGAATGAGATGTGGGATCATGCAAAATAAGTTGAAGTGGTGTTTTGGATTGAAGGATGGTTTGAAAGTAGTCGAGCCTAGTGATCGTTTAGCGGGTTCTTATTTGAAGGAAGCGAAGGCTTCTTTGGATCGGGCGGAGAAGAATTTTGGTGAGGGGGATTTATTGTGGACGACGGTTGTTTTGTATTATGCGGAGTATTATGCGTTGTATTCGTTTCTTCAGAAGATTGGGTTGAAGTGTGAGAATCATTTTTGTTCGATTTTGGCGGTTACGGAGCTTTTGGGTGAAGACCGGACGAAGGTGATCAATCAGCATAAGGATAAGAGGATTGATGCGCAGTATTATATGCATGTGGGGAAGGAGGAGGAAGTAAAGCAAATGTTGCAGGAGGCGAAGAGGTTTGTTTCGGTATTTGATGAATTGGTGTCAAATTTAAGTATGGAAGAAATTCAGTTGTATAGGAATAAATTGGGAAAACTCGAGTAAGGGAGTTTCTTTGCTTTTTGTGTTTTTTTGTTTTTTTTTTGTATTGTTTTGTGTATTGGTAGTGTTTTTGGCAGAGTCCCCATTTGTGTTGGGTTCTTGTGCGCATCGTCCTTCTGAGTTGGTGCAGTCGTTGTGGTTAGGTTGTTATTGTGATTTGTCTTTTTTCTAGGTTGTGGTGTAGTTTTAGTTTTTTGTTAGGTTTACCTAGTTCGAAGGCGTCGGTCATTTCTTTTGGAAAGGTTATTCCTATGCTGTTTCCTATTTTTATGGGTGTTTTGAGGTATTCTTTTTTGAGTTGTTCCGCTTCTAGTTTGTGGATGGCTTTCATGGCTAGTTTTTCAGTGAATATTTTTTCTTTGCATTTTGGGCATTGTTGTGCTTCTAGGGTTACTCCTTTGTAGGAGATGTGTGTTTTTTTCATGGGTGTTTGGCAGTTTATGCAGGTTGACATTTTTTATTCCCTCCCTTTTTCGATGATTATGGTTTCGATCAGGCAGTGGGTGTGTTTTTCGGTTTCTTTTTCTTGACATAGGACGTAAAAGGATAGGCCGTCGTTGAAGTATTGGTAGTATGTTTTGTTTGTTTTTGATGGGTGTTTTCTTGCTGTTCTTCCTATTTGGGCGGTTTGGAAGGCTCTTCGTTTGGTTTCGTAGTAGTTGAGGCCATATTCGGATCCTCGTTCGAGCATTCGTAGGAATGCGTGAGCCTCGATGTCGATGATCTTTCTTTTCAAGCTCGTGTCTAGAAAGTAAAACTAGTATATAAAACTTTCTGTTAAACTATTTGTTTAATATTTATGTAAGGTGTACAATTGGCGTGGCAGGTGGCGTTGTGGAGCGAGGCAACTTGTTTGCTGAGCTCAGCACGGTGAGTGCTGTAGGGTGAAGTTGTGTTCCATGTCCGTACCATTAGGTAGGGTGAGTTCGTCAATGTCAGGATCATACCCAAATTTATCCGCTTTGAAGTTATACACTCCGGACGGCACGGTGTAGTGGCAAGAACCGCTGATAATAATGGATAGCGGTTCTTGAGCATGCCAGAAATCTTCGATTTCTGAGCATTGTAGAATCCATTAATGTCAGTAAACATAGTGACTAAGGGTTTGAAGGGTAGGTATCCTGTGGCGAGTTTTTTACATTTTGAATGCTTGGCCGCCTTTCTCTTTAATGTGTTTTTTGATATTTTCCTTGTATACTTCAAGCCAGGTTTCAAGCATGAAAACGATGTCTCCTTTGGCTATGCCTTCATCTTCTCTTACAGATACTTCGAGATAGGGTGTGCCATGGGATCGGTTATTTGTCGTAAGTGAAAGACGAAGTTTAAGATATCCCTCTTAGGTTGATTGGACGACTCTTCCAAATCTTCACCCCTGGTTTCTGTATGCTCATGAATTTGTCAAATTCTTCCCAAAATTTTTTCTCTTCCATAATTTACTTGGAAAGATAAGTGGATATATAAAATTTTGGTATTTGTTTGGCATCTTTCAGGTTGAATCCTTTTCTGTGGTGGAAGGGGGTTGGTTGAGAGGTTTGGATGGCTTGTATGCTGAGTACTTTTTTGTCTTGGCAGGTGTTCATGGTGAGGGTGCTGTTGAAGTGCTCAGAAATGCTTTGGGCATTTCTGGCGTGCTCAAGAACTGTTTGGCAGTTCTTGACATGGCAGGTGGCTGTGCAGTTGATAAATCAGTCGTTATTTTTGGTGTTATATTTTTTCTTTTAATTTGGGGTGTGTCTTTTTTGTGAATTCAACTACTTGTTTTGCGTATTCTGTGCTTAGTATTTTTCCGTAGTAGGTTATGGAGTTTCTGAAGTATCTTAAGTCGTTCAGGAATGATATTTGGTTATCTGTAAAATCAAGTTTTTTGAGATAGGAGACTTCGGCTTCATGTGCAAATTGCCCTGCTGAGCTGTATCCTGAGAGGAAAAGTTTTGCTCTGATTAGTTCCATGAGAATGTCGTAGCAGTCTTTAATTATTGAATTGGCGTTGTCGTCGTCTATGTCCATTGCGTCTAATCTCTTGTTTAGTCCTCTTAATGATTTGTCTGATTCGTTGATCAGGAAGTCCGCTCTGGGTTTATTTATTGAGCATTTTTTGATTATTCCTTGTTTTACATATTCTTCAAATTCTTTTGGTAGGTTCATAGGTCGATTCCTCCGCTTAGTATTATGCCGTTAAGGATGTTGTCTTTTAAGTTTTTGTGTATTGTCTTCCAGGATTCGTAGAAGTTGATGTTTATTTTTCTTTCAAGTAGTGTGTCGAATCTTGTTAAGTTTATTTTTTTTCCTTTTGTTCCTATTATGGCTATGTCTATGTCGGAGCGGGTTTCTTCTGTTTCTGTGAATATGTCCTCTCCTAGTGAGTAGCTGCCGAAGAGGATAATGGTGCAGCCTGGGAATTCGTGGTATAGGAAGTTAGAGAGTTCGGATTCGTATATCAGTCGGAGGTTTTCTGTTCTTTTTAGTTGGGTTGTCTTAGGGTTTTCTCTGTTCAGTTCTAAGGAGAGGAGGTTCATTGTTTTTGAAGGTTTGATTTTTATGATTCCTTTTTTTTGTAGTTCTGGTAGGGCTTTGGAAATAGCTGTGGGGGTGACGTTTAGTGCTTTTGCAACTCCTCTTAGGTTGAGGGTTTGTCCTGCTCGGATGCAGAAGAGTCGGATTATTTCCGCCTGCAGCCTTGTCCATTTTAGTTTGTACATGTCCATTTTAGTTAATACGTGTATACTTTAGTTTATATGTTTTCCGGTTGTATTCTTTGTTTTTGATTTTTCTTTGTGTTTTGGGTTAGTTCGTCTATGTCGGGGTCGTATCCAAATTTGTCGGCTTTGAAGTTATATACTCCTGAAGGTACAGTAAAATTATAAAATCCATTAATGTCTGTAAAAGTGGTTACGAGTGGTTTGAAGGGTGGGAATCCAGTCACAGTAGCGAGGTCAATGGGCCATTCTTGGTCGTCGAAGGTGTAGCCGTGTAGCGAGGAAGAGTATCTTCTGAGCTCAACGCGTAAGCGTTGTTGGGTGGCGTTTCCTGTGCATGATAGGTCGTTGAAGCAGTCTGGGTCTGCGCAGTCTGTCTTCCCATTACAGTCATCATCAATACTATTTGAACAACAATTGCCTAATCCACACTGAGTTTCTGAAGGAGAGTAGGGAAGAACGCAAGGCGAGCTATCTGAACAGCTCGGATCGAAGCAATCGATCGTTCCATCGCAGTCATCGTCTATAGAGTTTCCGCAGGTTCCGTTGTTTATGCTGCTGTTCTCGGCTATTCCGGGGTTGATGGTTTCGTTTAGGTCGTCGCAATCCCCACAAATTAATAGTTGGCTCATGTTCAAGTAGTAGATGTCTTCTGCGGGTTCAGGCACACCGCTGTTGTTGTATTTCATGTAGGTGATGATGTCGTTGTAGATGTTGGGGTGGGTGTCTGTTTGTGTGTTTCTGGTGAGTCGTGTTTCTTTTTTGCTTAGGTTTGTGATGTCTCTGGCGTAGATTTCGCTGGTTCCGTGGCGGTAGTCTGTCCAGGTGGCATATTTTAGGTGGGTTTTGGGAAGGTTTAAATATATGGTAATAATACCATAATTTTATGGTGGTATTGAAATGAGAGATAAAGAGACGGCGGTGATTAAATATCTTATAGAGAATAAAGAGAGGGAGTTGAATATTCGTGTACTTTCAATGGCATTGAAAATGGATTACAAGAATGTTTATTCAATAGTGAAAAGGCTTGAGAAAGAGCAATTAATAAAGCTTGAGTCTTTCGGGCAGTCTAACCGTGTGAGGTTGGTTAGTAGGATTCATCCGCTTATTTTTAAGGCGGAATATGAGCGCAGAGAAGATTTCCTAAAAGACAAGAATTTTGCAGTAATGCTGGTCAACTTTATGAAGTCATTAAAATCAAAGTTTTATGTTTTGTTGCTATTTGGTTCGTACGCGAAGAAAACGCAGATGGGGAATTCTGATATTGATTTGATGTTTATATGTCCTGATGGAAGTGAAGAGCTTTTTGAGAGGGGGGTTCAGCGTATATCTGAGTCGATGCCTTTGCCTCTGCATCCTTTGGTATTTTCAGAAAAGCAGTTTGTTGATATGGTAGATGCAAAGGGTCTGAATGTTGTGAAGGAGGCTTTGAGGGTTAATGTGGTTCTGTATGGTATTGAATTTTATTATGGGTTGATGTGAATGATTGATGCAAAAAGAAGAAAGGGGGCCGAACAGAATTTTGTACGGTATTTGCGGGAGGGGCTTATTAAAAAGGAGAGGAATGAGACTGCGAAATTTATGTATATGAAAAATGCTGACTTGTCATTGGGTCTTGCAGGTGAATGTATGAATAGTGCCTTAAAACCATATCTGTGGGTGGTGGTTATATCGTATTATTCAATGTTTTATATTGCGAATGCTGTTCTGCTTGAGCTTGGCTATAAAACAGGTGATAAAGTGGTTCATAAGGTTACTAATGAGGCATTAATTGTTCTTGTGATGGATAAGTTAAAGAAAGATCTGCTTGAAGAGTATCAAGCTGCAAAAGGGGATGCTTTGGAAATTGCTTCGATTAAGTCAGAAGAGCTGGTGACTTTTTATGAACTTGAGATGGGTAAGAGGTCAAGATTTCAGTATGAGATGGCTGAAAGTGTTCAGGAGCAGAAAGCGGGCACTTCATTAAAGAGAGCAAAGGAGTTTATATTTGAAATGAAGAAATTATTGCCGGAATTCAGAAGAAAATAGCCGTGTAGGGTGGCGTTTCCTGTGCATGATAGGTCGTTGAAGCAGTCTGGGTCTTGGCAGGCGGTCATCGTGAGGGTGCTGTTGAAGCGCTCAGAAATGCTTTGGGCATTTCTGGCGTGCTCAAGAACTGTTTGACAGTTCTTGACATGGCAGGTGTCGTTTTGGTAGGTGTATCCTTCGCAGTCTTTATTGCATCTTCCTTCGCTGTTCGTACAATCCGCATGACACGTCGCGTTGTGCAATGTGAAGTTGTGTTCTACGTCGGTGCCGTTGGGTAGGGTTAGTTCGTCAATGTCTGGGTCGTATCCGAATTTGTCTGCTGTCAATAATCGCCAATTAGTGGGGGATAGCGATTATTGATCACTGTCAGAATTCCATTCAATTTTTTATCTTGTTATGTGGAATTCTGAAGTTTGAAGTTGTAGATGCCGGAGGGTACGGTGTAGTTTAGGATTCTATTATGGTTTTTGTTTTTGATAGGATTTCTTTGGCTAGGTCGAATAGTTCCGTGTATAGGTCTTCAGAGATGGATAGGTTGGTTCCGTATTGGTATTGTTCTCTTATTGAGGTGGTTGTTTTAGTGGTGGTTTCGTCTATTTCTAGCGAGGCTATTTTGTTTATGGTTTCTTTTTCTATGGCTATTTTTCTTTCTGCGATTAATGTGTGTATGAGGGCGAATGTGCATTCTTGGTTTCTGGATTCGTAGCCGAATTTTGTTGCGATGGCGAGAAAGCAATGATATATGGAGTAAAAAATGGTGCTGGCGCTTATATCGGAGTATCCCCCTGTTTTTAAGTGGTCTGTTGCTTTTAAGTAGTATTCTGCTTTTTTGATGTGCTCTCTGGCTTTTTCTTTGTCTGGTTTTGTGGTTATTAGGCCGCGATGTGTGCCCTTTTCAGTTAGTTCTTTTTCTGCTTTTTTTAGGCACCATTCCAGTTTTCTTTGAGCGTAGTTCATAGTGTCATCCTGATAAGTTCGTCTTCGCCGAGGGCGATGATTCCTTTTAAGGCATTACGGATTACTTTATCTTCGAGTTTAAGGTTGTTTTTAAAGTCTTTTTCTGTTTGGTATATTGGGTGTATTTTTTTTGTGTTGAATTTGTTTAAATATTCTATTTCTTTTTTTAAGTTGTTAAATGTGTTTTGGTTTGTTATTAGAAGGACGTCTATGTCTTCTGCTTTTTCTTGTTTTTTTAGTAGGGATCCGAAGAGGATGGCTGCTTTGGCATTTTTTATTTTCCGGATTTCTCTAATCCATGTTTTTATATAAGAAGGGGCATATTCTGCTTCTCTCTTTGCTAGGAATGCGATGTGTTGCTTTGTGTAGGGGTTTTTTGAGTCGAGTCTGTAATAGGTTGCTTTTCCTAGTTTTTTTGAGGTGAGAAGGTTTTCTTTTTCGAGTTTTTTGGCGATTTTTAAAGTGCCCATGGGGGTTAGGGATAATGTTTTGGCTATTTGAGTGGTGTTGTAGTCTGTGCTTGGGTTTTTGAAGAGGTTCAGTACGAGTCGCATTTCGTTGTTGGTTATATCGTTCATATAAACTCACAGTTTATTTATATAAACTTTGAGTTTATATAGTTTTTGGTTCGTCGGTGGGAATCCGGTCACAGTAGCGAGGTCAATAGGCCATTTTTGGTCGTCGAAGGCGTAGCCGTGGAGTGTGGCATTGCCATTGCAGTCAGGGCTTAGGAGGCAGTCGGGGTCGTCGCAGTCTGTGGTTAAGTCACAATCATTGTCTTTTAGGTCGTTGCAGATGGTTTCACTTGGTCCCTCAGGTATACAGAAGCTTGCACATGGGGGACTATCATCACAGGAAGGATCTAAACAGTCTATTAGTTCGTCACAGTCATCATCAACATTATTTTGGCAGGTGTTGGTGTCATTCATCATGCTTACGTTCTCGGCTATTCCGGGGTTGATGGTTTCGTTTAGGTCGTCGCAGTCTCCGCAGAGGATTTGGTTGCTGAGGTTGATGTAGTAGAGGTCGTCGATGGTGGTGTTTTGTTTTTCGTAGGTGATGATGTCGTTGTAGATGGCGGGGTGAGTGTCGTTTTGGTTGTTTCGGGTGAGTCGTATTTCTTTTTTGCTTAGGTTCGTGACGTCTCTGGCGTAGATCTCGCTGAGTCCATTCCTATCATCTGTCCAGACGGCGTGGTCTTTATGGAGTTCTGGATTGATTTGGTTAGCCGTGTTGGTGGTGAGGTTGAATTCTGTTCCTGCTAGGTTGTCTATTATTTTGTATCCATAGATGTCGTTATTGCCGTTGCGGTTGTCTTTCCAAAGTACATAAGGCATATAGACGGAAGGTTGGGTCTGGTTGTAGCTGTTGGTAGTAAGTCGCAAGGGGGGTGCAGCGGCAGGGAGTATGCGTATGCTTTTGAACGCACAAATCTTATAAACTAATTGCTCTTTAAGCTAAGGTATGGTTCAGTTGCGCGTGGTTTTTGATACGAATGTGTATGGCTTTCTTTTGAAAGAATTGGATCAGTTGGAGTTGGAAAAAGCTATTTTGAGTGATAAGGATTTTCTTGTGTTTGGATTTCAGCCGGTGCGAAAGGAATTAAGGGCAATCCAGAAAGATAAAGATGCTGCGAGAAAAGCGCGTATTCTTCTTTTGGGTTTGTATGATCGTATTGTTAAGGATCGACTTCTTGAAAACTCAAATAAGATTATGATGTTGGCAAAGGAATATTTTAAACAGTACAGGGGTGCTAAAGGTTCGAAAAGTTGGGATGAAATTGGCGTAGATTTTTTGATTGTGGCGTGTGCTACAATTAAGAATATGGATGTAGTTTGTAGTGGTGATGAGAGGACTTTGATGTGTGATCGGGCGCAGTTGATTTATGCTAAAGTGAATATCTTAGCAGGTTATAGGGGTCCTAATTTTTGGCCTTATACCTTTATGTTAAACAGGTTTAGAAAGAAGTTGAAGTAGTGGCTTTGATGAAGCGGTCTATCTCTTTCATAACTTTGGGGTCGGCTTTGGCTTCTTTCACCATGTGTTCCCATTCTTTTTCCGACATCTTTTTTTTCATACCTTTAGAATGGTGGGGTGCCTTAAATATTTTATGAATTTTAAGGGTTTGATTTCTTTTAGTTTTTTGGTCATTGGGGGGGTTGGGGTGGATGCTGGCGTTGTTGTCGTTGCTTTTAGATGAAGTTAAGGGCATGGTTTTATGGGGGTTTATGCCTTTATTATGGTTTTGCTAATTTATTGTTATCTATATAGTAAATATTGTTTTTTTGAGAACTTTTAAATACTAGAAAAGCATACCCTATCATACTTTAGCTGTACAGGTTTAGCTATAAGGAAGTATATACTATGAAATCATTCAGGAAGCTCATGGGTCTTGGTGCTCTTGTGGGTAGTTTGTGGAATCCCTTTGCAGCGAAAGCTGCGGATGTAAACCCAGTATTCATTCAGTCTAAATCTCAAGTATCTGCTGTTGCTCCTGAGTATGTTTCAGGTCAAGTCATGGTTCAGTTTAAATCAGATCCTTTTGAGCTTTCTCCTGAGTTAGCAAAATCAAGGAAGAGTCCTTATTCTCCAATTTCTACCACGCAGTTGTATGATGGAAGCATCAATCCTAGTTTAAGGGATGAAATTGCTGTGAAAGATGCAAGTTTAGAGAATTTGATGAGGGAGTTCAGAGTTTCGCAAGTTCAGCCGTTAACTCCAGGTGCAGAAGGAGCAAGAATGAATACGTACTTGTTAAAGTTTGATCCAAGTACAAGTGTTGAGCAAGTTGTGGATAGTTTAACTAAACTTGGTTTGGTCGCAAAGGCTCATCCAGACATGATTGGGAAGTTGTTGATTACGCCTCCCACTCCTCGAACTGAAGAATATCATCATGAGAATACTGGTCAATGGGTTCCTTCACAGCTTGGTGTTCCAGGAGAAGACTTAAGAACCCTCCCTGCTTGGGCCAGAGCAGCAGATGCATACAATAATGGAAATAATTGCATGAGTTATATTGCAATTATGGATACAGGAGCAGACGTAACAAATCCAAATCTAGCTGGAAGAATTGATACGACTCTTAGCTATAACTTTTTTGATATGAATACAGATATAACTGATTTAGTTGGCCACGGAACCACCATGGCTTTAGTAGCTGGAGGTAGTGGGCCTAATGGGAATGGTGTCGCTTGGATGCCAAATGTGAAAATGATCGCATATAGAATAACCAATAATGTAGGGAATCCTGTAGGATCAGCTGTGACTATGGCATTGAACGAAATTGTTTTAAAGCGAAGTACAGGAGTAAACATCACAGTTGTAAACTCTAGTTTTGGTGGAACTGGCCTTTGGGATGCAGATGCTTATGCGGATGCAGATGTAGCTGGAGTGAATCTAGTTATGGCAGGAGGAAACGATCCTGTAAATGAAACGATTTATCCTTGTGCATACTGGCTCACAGATGGTCGTTTCTTAAATTTTTGTGTGACTGGGTTAGATAATCAAGGGGTTCGACAGCCATTAACTCGAGGAGGGCATATTAACACGGCTTCTTATTCACCAGTTTGGGCTTTAGGAGCATTTGTTCCGAATACTTCTCCTGCTGCAGCAGAGTATTCAGGTGCTGTTGCTCTAGCCAGAAGTATCAATCCGACTTTAACAAGAGATGACATTTACACATTGTTCTTCTCAAATCTTCGTACTCCTCCTGCTTCTCCAGGTTGTAGTGAGAATAGTATAACAGGCTGCAGTGTACCTAATTTAGACGCTACGACTGACGCAGGAACACGTCCTCCTTACTGTAGTACAGCACCAGGTGCTTCTACCGTTCCTTTGATGGGAGCCGGTAGTTTAGAAGTATGTGCTGGACAGTTAGTGGAAGCAACGGTAAGTCCCAATGCTCGTGCGGGTGCCTGTGGTTCTCCTGTGATGAGGGAGACGTTGCCAGGTTCTGTTATACCTAGCGCTTGGCATTCTATTTCACCAGTTGCTTTTGTAGCTTCAGTGGGTGGTAATTTAAGATTAGAAACAGCGTATTCTTACGAGCAACCTGCTTGTTATATGCCTGTTGATATTCCAGTAACAGTACGCTCAGATACGGTGCATGGCCCTATTGGAAATAATGTGTATTTGACGAAAGATCCGTCTGGTGTTCGTTTGCGGTGGGATAGTGTGGGTGCCGTGAGGGATCGTGTGAAATATTGTACGAATCGAGATTTGACAGGGCCTACAATAGATGTGGACGTTTTAGAGACTCCAGGTACGACAAAAACAATTATTTCAGGTGCTCCAGATAATACCTATTTTCAGGTGCGTAGTTTAAGTGATTGCACTAACACTGAAAGTCCTTAGATTTTTATTTTCTCCATACATTAATGTGTAGTTTGGCTGGTTCTCCTCCTATACTCACAATGCTAGTCAGTTTATACAAGTCTTCCATGTTTCCTGTTACGGTGAGTTTGGGTCTCCATTGGTAGTAGGGTGTTCCTTCGCAGCAGTCTACGAGTAGGAACCATTCGTCGGTTTGTTGTAGAGTTTGTGTGGTGCTTTTTCTTTTGTCATTGCAGGCGTTGGCTGTTTGTGTGGTGTTGTAGTGGCAGCTATTGCTTTGGTAGGTGTATCCTTCGCAGTCTTTATTACACCTGCCCTCTGAGTTGGTGCAGTCGTTGTGGCAGGTGGCGTTGTGGAGTGTGAAGTTGTGTTCTACGTTGGTGCCGTTGGGTAATGTTAACTCATCTATGTCTGGGTCATAGCCAAATTTATCGGCTTTGAAGTTATATACTCCAGAAGGTACAGTGTAATTGTAGAATCCAAATATATCAGTAAACGTGGTTACGAGTGGTTTGAAGGGTGGGAATCCAGTTACGGTCGCTAGGTCAATGGGCCATTCCTGGTCATCGAAGACATAGCCGTGCAAGGTAGCATTCCCAGTACAGGATAAGTCATTGAAACAGTCTTCATCAGCACAGTCTGTTTTTGAGTCGCAGTCATCATCGAATGTATTTGAACAACAGGGAGGAGAGTCGCATAAATCCTCCCTAGGAGAACAGAATAGAATGCATTCAGGAGAATCCGTACAGCCAGGATCCAAGCAATCTATCTTTCCATCACAGTCATCATCAAACTTATTACCACACGTCCCATTATTTATGCTACTATTCTCGATCATTCCTGGGTTAATCGTCGCATTCATATCATCGCAATCCCCACAATTAATCTCGTTACTCAGGTTGATGTACGTTGCATTGTATCCGAAGTTGGTGAGGTAGTTCGTATATAATACAATGTCTCCATAGATGCCCATAGGGGTATCGCTGTAATTGTTTCGAGTGAGACGGATAGGGGTTGACGTGTTGAGGGTGTGGTCTTTTACATAGATTTCGTCGTAGGTCATCGCGGGGTGTTTGTTTCGGTAGGTGATGTATTGGTCGTGGATGTTGGGTCGTGGGTCGGTGGTGGTTGTGTTTTGTAGGAATGTTTTTGAGCTTAGGGTGGGGACGGTTGGTATGTAGTTGTATTTCCATAGGCTGGCTCCGCAGCAGGGGAGGTAGGGTTGGTCGTAGGTGACAATGTTTTCGTATACGTCGGTGTGGTATCCGAGGTTTTGGTTGTCGGTGTTGTTTGTTATTTGTATGGTTCTTGTCTTAGGGATGTCGTATAGGTATACGTTTAGGCTTCCGGTTCGGTTGTCAACCCATACAATGTTGTTGTCTCGGATCCTTGGCTTATCTCCGAAGTAGGCGGTGGTGTTGGATATTTTTGTTTCGATTCCGGTTTTCATGTTGTAGAGGTATAGGTCGAACATGGAGCTTCCAATCGTGTTGTTGCGGTCGTCTAGGTAGGTGATGTATTGTTCGTAGGTGTCGGGGAAGTATTGGCTGGAGGTGCCGATGATGAGGGGGGTTTCGGTTTGGGTGGTGAGGTTGTATTGGTAGATGTCTCGGATGTTGTTTCGGTTGTCTTCGTATACGACTCTGTCTTTCCAGATGGATGGGTATCGTTGGTATTTTGGGTCTAGGGTGAGTCTTCGCTCTTGTTGGTTGGTGGTGTTGTAGGTGTAGATGTCGTAGTTGCCGCTGCTGAGGTTATAGCTTATGTCGTAAACGATTATGTCTCTGTAGAGGTCGGCTGCTTGTGCTGTGGCATTGGTGTGGTTCACAATGGTTTCAGGGTACATGTCTGCTCGGTAGGTGTCTATGTCTTGGTCAGGTGCGGTCATGCATTCGCAGGCTCCGTAGAAGCTCTCATTCAGGTCGTCGCAGTCGGTGGGAGTACAAGTAGTAGTGTATTGTAGTAGGTTGTATTGGATATCACTATCGGTTACAATGGGTATCTCATAGGCAGTGATGTTGTTATGGATGGCAGGTAGGTTGCCAGTGGTTTCAGTTACTAGGGTGTCTTTTCCGGTTAGGAGGTTGTATGCTCGTATTTTTCCATATCCTTCGCTTCCTACAGGGTATACAGTGTAGACAATGAGGTTTTTGTGGATGTTCGGGTCTCTTTCATCTAGGGTGGTGGCGGCAATCGTAGTAGGGACAAGGCTTACAGAGCCGATTTCGTAGAGTTTGACGTCCCAGTTGCCTGCACTATTGTCTTGATAAACAATTTTTCCTTGGGAGATGTAGGGTTTTCGTTGGTCTCCTGTTCCAGTTATTAAGGGTTGTATTCCTGGGTTGGTTAGGTCTTGGTAGTAGATGTCGTAGTTTCCGGTGCGGTTGTCTTCCCAGACGATGTAGGGGTAATCAAGGGTGGGGTAGTCTTGGGTTCCAGTATTTTCGACGATAAGTGTTTCTACTTTAGTATTTATATTAATCATGAACAGGTCTGGGTTGCAGTTGCGGTCGTCTCTGAATACCGCGTAAGGTTTTTGGAGTGTGGGGTGGTAGGTGTTGCCTGGGCTGTTTGTTATTTGTTCTTTTGTTTGGGTGGTGATGTTGTACAGCCAGATTTCCCGGTTTCCGGGTGATGGGCAGGGTCCTGCTTCATCGGTTTGTCCTCTTTTGATGTAGGCTACAAGGTCTTGGTGGATGGCGGGTTTTTCCCGGAAGGTGGCGGAGTCTATGGGAATGAGTTTTTTCAGGTGTAAGTCGTAGAGGTAGGTGTCGGGGGTGTCTGGGTCTTCTTCAGCGTCGTATAGGGTGGCGAAGGCAAGGTATTTTTGGTCGATGGCAGGGCCGCTGTGCCCTTCTTCTACTTGGTTGACTCGGTATTCTGGGTGGATGCTGTGTTCCATGGTGCTGTCGCAATAGGTGTCATTATCATCATCGCATCCTTCATCTACGATGCCATTGCAGTTATTGTCTCTGCTGTTGTAGGTCATGATTTTTTTGTGGGAGTTTGTGGTTGATATTGTTTTTGGTTTGGAAGGGTTTTATATGTTTTTGATCAAGTAATTGTTATCTATATAGTAAATATTGTTTTTTAGAGAACTTTTAAATACTAGAAAAGCATTACCTCGTAATACTTTAGCTTGTCAGATTAAGCTATAAGGAGCTATATAACAATGGGCTTACAGAAGAGGGTCAATTATGCTTGGCAGGCCTTGAAAAACAAGGCTAAGATAGCCGGTGCTATGTTAGCCACCGCAGGTTCTACACTGCTGCCTTCAATGGCAGTTGCCCAAGTGAAACAACCGGTAGAGCAAACGGCGAAAGCACCTGAGTATGTTTCAGGTCAAGTTATGGTTCAGTTTAAATCTGATCCTTTTGAGCTTTCTCCTGAGTTAGCAAAATCAAGAAAGAGTCCTTATTCTCCCATCTCAACAACACAATTGTTTGATGCAAGTGTAGAGCCTAATCAAGAAAATCAGTTTCAGATACGGGACGTTAGCTTGGAAAGTGTGATGAGAGAATTCAAGGTTTCTTCTGTACAGCCTTTAACACCAGGTGCTGAAGGAGAAAGGATGAATACTTATTTGTTGAAATTTGATCCATTTACCAATGTAGAACAAATCGTTTCTAGTTTAACAAAGCTTGGCTTAGTCAGAAAAGCGCATCCGGATATGATCCGAAAGGCACTGATCAGCCCGCCAACGCCCCGAACAGAAGAATATCATCATGAAAACACAGGTCAATGGATCCCTTCACAATTCGGAACTCCAGGAGAAGACCTAAGAACTCGTCCAGCTTGGCAAAGAGTAGCTGATGCGTATAACAATGGGAATACATGTATAAGTTATTTAGCAATTATAGATACAGGAGCGGATGTTACAAACCCTAACTTGGTTGGAAGGATTGATACAACGCTTAGTTATAATTTCGTTGACATGAATACAGATATAACCGATACCAATGGACACGGCACGACAATGGCAAAAGTAGCTGCTGGCAGTGGCCCTGATGGTAATGCGGTCGCTTGGCTGCCGAACATAAAGGTCATTACTTATAAAGTATCAAATGATGGAACTTTTACCTCTTCTCGTGTAGTTATGGCATTAAATGAAATTGCCCTAAAACGAGGATTAGGGGTGAATATCACCAGTGTAAACTCTAGTTTCGGTGGGCTTGGAATTTCGACTGGCGAAGCTGATGCGTATAGGGATGTAGATGTAGCAGGTGCTAATTTAATTATGGGTGGAGGAAATGCAGACGCTAATGAACTTTTCTATCCATGTGCCTATTGGATGACGGATGGTCGCTTCTTTAATTTTTGTGTGACTGGTCTGGATAACAGAGGAGTTCGACAGAAATTGACAAGAGGAGGACATATAAACATAGCAACCTATTCACCTGTTTGGGCTTTAGGAGCATTCGTTCCAGCTACTTCTCCAGCCTCAGCAGAACAATCCAGTGCTGTTGCCTTAGCTAGAAGTATTAATCCGACTTTGACAAAAGATGATATTTATACTTTGATGTTCGCAAATCTTCGTACTCCTCCTGCTTCGCCGGGTTGTGATGAGCTTAGTCTTACTGGTTGCAGTGTTCCTAATTTGGATGCTACGACGGATGCGGGTACGAGGCCGCCTTATTGTGCTACTGTTCCGGGTGCTTCAACTGTTCCGCTGGTTGGCGCTGGAGGTATAGATGTGTGTGCTGGTGAATTGGTAGAAGCCACAGTTAGTCCTAATTCGCGTGCGGGTGCCTGTGGTTCTCCTGTGATGAGGGAGACTTTACCAGGTTCTGTTATACCTAGCGCTTGGCATCTTATTTCACCAGTTGCTTTTGTAGCTTCAGTGGGTGGTAATTTAAGATTAGAAACAGCGTATTCTTACGAGCAACCTGCTTGTTATATGCCTGTTGATATTCCAGTAACAGTACGCTCAGATACGGTGCATGGTCCTATTGGAAATAATGTGTATTTGACGAAAGATCCGTCTGGTGTTCGTTTGCGGTGGGATAGTGTGGGTGCCGTAAGGGATCGTGTGAAATATTGTACGAACCGAGATTTGACAGGACCTACAATAGATGTGGACGTTTTAGAGACTCTAGGTACGACAGAAACAATTATTTCAGGTGCTCCAGATAACACTTATTTCCAGGTGCGTAGTTTAAGTGACTGCACTAACACTGAAAGTCCTTAGATTTTTATTTTCTCCATATATTAATGTGTAGTTTGGCTGGTTCTCCTCCGATGCTTACAATAGAGGTTAGTTTGTAGAGGTCTTCCATGTTTCCGGTTACGGTGAGTTTGGGTCTCCATTGGTAGTAGGGTGTTCCTTCGCAGCAGTCTACGAGGAGGAACCATTCGTCGGTTTGTTGTAGGGTTTGTGTGGTGCTTTTTCTTTTGTCGTTGCAGGCGTTGGCAATCGCGGTAGTGTTGTAGTGGCAGCTGTTGTCTTGGTAGGTGTATCCTTCGCAGTTTTTGTTGCACCTGTTTTCTGAGTTGGTGCAGTCGTTGTGGCAGGTGGCGTTGTGGAGTGTGAAGTTGTGTTCCATATCCGTTCCATTAGGCAGGGTGAGTTCGTCAATGTCGGGGTCGTATCCGAATTTGTCGGCTTTGAAGTTATACACGCCGGATGGTACGGTGAAGTTGTAGAATCCAGTTATATCAGTAAATGTGGTTACGAGTGGTTTGAAGGGTGGGAATCCGGTCACAGTAGCGAGGTCAATCGGCCATTGTTGGTCGTCGAATACGTAGCCATGCAGGGTAGCATTTCCAGAGCAGGATAAGTCGTTGAAGCAGTCTGAATCGCTGCAGTCGGTTTTAAAATCACAATCATCATCAATGCCATTTGAGCAGCAGTTTCCACCAGGACATTGGGTTTCAGTTTGGTAACATATACTTCCTCCAGTGCATCCAGGATCGTAAAAATCAATCAACCCGTCACAGTCATTATCTTGTTGATCGTAACACGTCCAATTATATGTTCCATTAAATATAGTATTGTTTTCAATTCCCATCGGGTTGATGGTTTCGTTTAGGTCGTCGCAGTCTCCGCAGAGGATTTGGTTGCTGAGGTTGATGTAAGTAACATTGTATCCGAAACCAGTCAAGTAATTGACGTAGAGTATGAGTTCTCCGTATATTCCTTGTGGGGTGTCGGTGTGGTTGTTGCGCGTCAAGCGGGTGGGTGTGGCATTGATAATGGTGTGGTCTTTCACGTATATTTCGTCATTGGTAGCGGGGGGGTAGTAGTCTCTATAAGTAATGTATCGGTCGTGGATGTTGGGTCGTGGGTCGGTGGTGGTTGTGTTTCGTATGAATATGGGTTGGCTTGGTGTAAATGGGTTGTAGTTGTATTTCCATAGGCTGGCTCCGCAGCAGGGGAGGTAGGGTTGGTCGTAGGTGACAATGTTTTCGTATACGTCGGTGTGGTATCCGAGGTTTTGGTTGTCGGTGTTGTTTGTTATTTGTATG
>DATDWO010000010.1:0-53513 GCA_035289665.1 Candidatus Nanoarchaeia archaeon | reverse complement strand
GTGGAACGATTGATGGCATTCTTTTTGACACCTATCCTCTTTCTGAAAAAGAGATCCACAAAAATCACTTCTTTTTCTTTAAAGAAGCACATCGTTTGCTAAAAAAAGGAGGCATTCTTACCTACTATTCGGACGAAGCTCGACGCTTTTCCAAAGAGCATATTCAGAAATTAAAGGAAGTGGGATTTAGGAAGATCCAATGGGAAACCTGCAAAGTAAAGCCTCCTAAAGGAAGCATGTATTGGAGAAAGCGTACCATTCTAGTTCCGGTTATTATCAAATGACTTTGAAAAGCGCAAGCTTTTTAATTTGCTAGCGAAGATAGGTCTTTATGGCCTGGAAAGAGAACCTCAAAAAAGCGTGGGACTTTGTTTGGTATGATGATGGCTGGGCCAGCTGGCTGGTGAATATTGTTCTTGCTTATATTGTGATCAAGTTTCTTATTTATCCTGGCCTTGGCTGGATCCTGGCGACCCCCTTCCCCGTTGTTGCCGTTGTTTCGGACAGCATGGAACACAAAGGCTTGGAGTTTGACACCTGGTGGCAAGAGAAACAACTATGGTACCTAGGCAGGGAAATTACTTACGATGATTTTAAGAAGTATCCTTTCAAGAATGGCTTTAACAAAGGCGACATTATGGTATTGTATGGAACCTCACCGCAAGACATTGAGTTAGGCGATGTGATCGTCTTCCAGAGCGGCTTACCGTATCCGATCATTCATCGAGTCATTGCGACCCATGACGACCAAGGGCCTTTTGCCGGACAATTGTTCTATGAAACCAAAGGAGACTACAACCAAGATCAGATCAAAGGCGACTTGTTTCATCCCTTGGATGAAACGTATGTACCACAGCGTGTTCTATATGGAGAAGCCGTGTTTCGAATACCCTTCCTGGGCTATGTGAAGATCTGGTTTGTGGAATTACTGCAATTGGCTGGGTTGTATAAAGTTTAATCTAAATGAGATACTATTCCACCTGCTTTTACTAGAGATTTTAGCCTGGACATTGATTCTTTGGGTCGTTTAAAATATCTTGAGGTAGTATGACAAACTAACGCATCGAAACCACTAATTCCTAACACTTTAGGTAGTTCGATCGTCTCATTAGCTTCCGCGTCCATCACTACATAATGAATTCCTTCTCGCAGGCTATCTGGGAAGGCAACAAAGAAGGAGGGTTGGACAAAAGAGGGTTTATTTGGATCAAGTTTGGGCTCCTCTGTACGAAGAGCATATTGTCTTATACGCGCCACCTCTTGATCTCGTTTTTGATAGACGGGAAATCGATTCTCTTGGAAAGCACCTTTCACAGCTGCGCTGAGATCTACTGCTAGTATATCTATATTCGCAGTTGAACTTGGGCACACTCTTTTTTTAACCTCTAACCAAGAAATTGCTACGGAAATAGGTTCTTTGCCTGAAGAAGACCCTACACACAAAACAGAATAATTTTCTCCACCTTCCATTAAATAATGAGCCATATGCTCTTCTATTTTTTCATACTCATTAGGATACCTATAAAATGCATTCGTAGTGGCGGGCCGCCCAAGTGAGTACTCTACTCGAGGAATTGCTTCTAATCTTTTTACTACTTCTATATTAATTGGTCTAACCATTTTTTTGATTCATCTTTTAAAGAATGAATTTATTGCGCTAGAGGGTAATCGCCGCCTACACCGAAAGGACCTGGGTAGATGTTGTTGCCATAGCCTGTGTAGATGTCACTGCCATACTGGCTGCCGCCGAAGTCGCCGTAGTTGTAATTCGTGTACCCACCATTTTGATAGCCGCTTCCATACCCATAGCCACCGTATCCGTAAGGATAACCGCCGTAGCCGCCTAAGGAGGGGTAGCTCATTCCATATTGATAACCTGCTTGCTGTCCATACTGTTGGGCGTATTGTCCCCAGTTGTAATTGTACAAGCCGTAATTCTGTTCAGGGTAGTAGCCTGCGAAGCCTGCATTTCCATAGGCACTACCATACATGATGTAATCACTTGGACGGTAGCTTGAGTCTCCGTAAGGAGTGAAGTAATGTGGGAAGTAGATTTGGCCGTCTTGCGGGCTGTACTTAGCAGGCAGGTCGCCATAGATATTGCTGATCAAGCCGCCTCGGAAATAGATCGGGCCGGCATCTGGACTTCGATATAGGAGTTGTAGGCGCATCAAGTCTCTTCCGCTGGGGAAAAGAGCGCTGGCAGAACCGATTAGTAAGATGCTCAAGACGAATAGTGATAGTGTGAGTTTCTTCATAATATCCTCCTATATAAACAGAATAAGCAAATCGACTATATAAAGTTTTCGTTTTTAGAGTACTATAGAGTAGTTAAAATTACTATTCTAACTCTCGGATTTGAACAGGACATCTTCGATAATCCCCTCGTAATTCTGGGTGCTTTCCTTCGTGATAGGCCCAAAGAGTTTCTTCTAAACGGGATTTAGCTGTTGCAGAGCGCCCCGCATAGTCATCAATGGTTTCCCAGCGATCTACTACCGGTTTCATCCTGGAGTTTTGAGGCTTTTGAGCTTCCCTAAGAAGAGATCCTTCTGTTAACATCCAAGTTAAAATGACGATTCGGTCTAATCTTTCTTCTTCCCAAACCTCTTTTGGCATGTAGCTGGGACAAGGGTTTGCGAGCATGGTTTCATTTAGATATCTCTTTTTAAAAGCCTAGCCCATAAATGTATATACTTAAACAGCCGAAAATGATATAAATCCCTCTGATATTGCTCTTTATAGTATTTCTTAGGAGGTACACACTATGATTAAAGTTGGAGAACGAGCGCCTGATTTTGAAGTTGAGAGTTGCTTAAAAGGACAATTCAAACGAGTCAAGCTAAACGATTACAAAAACAAGTGGGTTGTGCTGTTTTTCTATCCCCTTGATTTTACCTTTGTCTGCCCTACGGAGATCAAGGGATTTGACTCCTTGCACGCCGAGTTTGACAAACACAAAGCCGTTGTCTTGGGCTGCAGTGTAGACAGTGTGCATAGTCACAAGGCTTGGATTGAGCGAGATTTCAAAGAACTCAAATTTCCGTTGTTGAGTGACTTCAACAAAGAAATGTCCAGAAGATACAATGTATTGGATGAAGAAAAAGGCGTCTCTCAGCGAGGAACCTTTATTATTGATCTGGATGGCATTTTGCGATACATGGTCGTTTCGGATCTGGGCGTTGGACGAAATGCGGATGAAACCCTGCGCGTTTTGAAAGCCCTGCAAACCGGAGAATTGTGCTCCATGGATTGGAAGCCTGGCGCGAAGACGCTTGGAAAGGCTTAGATTCACTAGGAAACATTTCATGAAAAAACTTATCCTTAGTGGCGGAGGAGATGAGAAAGATTCGAAGCCGTTAGATGAGCTCTTCCTCGACTTAATTCTTCCAGGGAAAAAACTTTTGTATATTCCTATTGCATGGAAGAGTGGCGATTTTGAAAGTTGTCAGAAATGGTTTACCTCTACTTTTTCTGCTTTTGGATTTACTGACATTCAAATGTGGACGGATCTCTCATGTAAGAATTATGAAAACTTAGAACTCTTCGGTGGGATCTATATCGGTGGGGGTAATACTTATTCTCTATTGCATCGATTGCGCATTTCAAAATTTGATGACTTATTAAAAAAGTTCATTGAGAGTGGGAGGCCTGTCTATGGGGGTAGCGCGGGGGCCATCGTCTTTGGGAAGAACATCGGAACTGCTGCCTTTGGAAGTGATGCTGATGATAACCAAGTTGGTCTCCAAGATCTTTCCGGATTTAATTTTGTTAAAGGATTTTCTGTACAATGCCACTATCTACATGAACAGGATACACAGTTACTAGAATACTCTCGCGCGAACAATTTGCCAGTTATTGCTCTTTCAGAAAGGTCTGGCCTGTACGTTGTGGATTCAGAGATAAGAGTTAAAGGATTTGAACCCGCCCATGTCTTTGAGAAAGGAAAGAAGCGAGATATTGGAATAAACTCTGTTATAAACTAACCTTCAACGTTGATTTCTATCTTGTTTAAGTTGTTATTTCCTCTTCTTCTAACATCTTATGTACGGCATCATGTGTGACTTGCCAGTAGAATTCCCTGAATTTCTTAGCCATTGGATTTTTAAGGTTTAATTGATACCTCTTTTCATTGCCTGCTTTTTTCGTATACTTTACGATTCCTTGCTTTTCTAACTTAGGCCACAGAAGTTTCAATGTCAAATAATTCACTTCAGATAACCTTGCGATATCTCTTAGTCTATATTCAAAGTTTTCATTTATCACTAAAAAGTCTAGAATTCTTAAAATAGGACTGTTTCCAAAAACCTCTAAAAAAGCGCTTTCTGGCTCTTCGTACTTCATATTTGTAGGAAGGCTTTCTTCTATATTAATCTTTCCCATTTTTCCCTCCAGCTTGCTGTGTCGCTTTGGTTGTTATTTCTTTTATTTCTCTGAGTTTTTCTATGTTTAATTGATACGCATAGCCATGTTTTGTTCTTCCATAATGAATAACAATCCCCTCTCTTATTAGATTCGCTAAGACGTAAGGAACTAAGACTCTTAGGTGTTTTGCAATGCCGCCCTGGAGTCTTTCGAAGAGCAGATGACCTTTTCTGAACGCTTTTTTTCCATATAAAGTCTTTATAATATGTTCTTTTACGCTTTGGTATTCATCTTCTTCGTATTTTGCCATTTGACACTCTTTTCTTCGCCTTCTCCCACAAAATCTCAAAATATTTTTCATAGGCTTTGGCTAAGGCCTCGTTCTGAATGCGCGTTATCGTTAGCGGTTCCCATGCAATCAACGCTACTTCGTCCTTGCAAATCATCGTAGAGACAGGACTGCTGAACGCTTCGGGAAGACACTTTGCTTCTGTGCAAGGCAGTTTGTTCAAGTATTTTATTCGGGCCGAGGCTTCTTGATTGTAGATGTGCTTCATCCAGGTTTTTTTTCGGATGCGCTCTTGGTGAAAGGCCTCTATGAAATACTGTGTAATTAAAGGGACTTTGGCAGGAATGCCATACACTAAGATTGGGCTTTTTTTAGAAAGCCAGTCGTACATCAAAATGCGAAAGGCCTTTAACCCCTCTGCCATGCATGCCTTTGAACTGGTGTTTTTGTTGAGGTTGACCTCTAATCTGAGTTTAGGCAATAGACTTTTTAGTGTGGCTTCTCTTTCCTTGTACCAAACCAGTAAGCTTTCAGGTTTTAACGCTTGATACTGGCGAACGCTCTTTTGGTCGAAAAAAGAAACCAACCCTTTTTTCATCAACTGATCCAAGGCGTTGTATGCACAGGAACGGTACACTTGACATTGTCTTGCTAAGACCCGTGCACACAAAGGCCCTTGGCGTAACAAGGTCCAGTAAGCCTTGGCTTCATTCTTCGTCAAGCCCAGATCAGTCAGACACTCTTCCATTTGAGTTGTGGAAAAGAACTCGTTCAAATAGCTTCTCTCTGAAAATACGGAAACTTTCTTTGTTTTCCGCAATGCCTTTGGGTTTCCCAGAGAAAACACGGTCTGCTAGAAAATCTTACGGAAATTTCTTGAGCAACTATATTAAGCCTTTACTTACTTCGGTTTTATGCCTTCAATAGGGGTCATTGGCCTAGGAAAAAATTGCGAACGTTCCATCGGCCATAAACTTGCCAAAGAGTTGTTTAGGAAGAATGGACAGGATGGAATTCCCAACCGTATCCTAGTGAACAGTCGAACTCCCTCAACGATCGACTTATTTTTTCAGCAGGGCGTTCGGGAAGTTCTGGAACAGAACCTGGGTAAAAAGGAATGGGAAGGGCGATTTTCTTACAGTAAAAACCGTCCTGTACAGCCTGTTGAAGACATCGTGAAAGATACAGTACAACGGGCCACCTACGAGCAAATCGCTGAGCAGACTGAATTAACTGTTGTTTGCCTTGAAGCCCAACTGCCCACAGCTCAGATCGCTTCTGAACTTGCTCGACGGAGTGAATTGCGACGAGAGGTTTACCAAGCTAATGCGGTTCAGATGCGAAAGCTTACTCCTTGTTTTAAGGATTATCCTGGTATGGTGTTGATGGTGACCAACCCACCTTCCTGGCATTGCATGGATTGGTACGAGCAGACTCGGATGGAAGCCCATCGAATTGCAGGGGTGCACCCTGAAACCTGTCGTTTGAGAGATTTCACTGGCCTATTCTCTTACCTATCCTCTCAAGGAATTGAAGTAAAAGACCTCCAAGGCATGGATCGAGTCTATGTCCTAGGCGACCATGGCGGAAGCAACATGGTTGTTCCACTTAGTATGGTGGTGGTTGGAGGTCTTATTCCTCCCACTTTCCGACCTTCGTCTATCAAAAAGAACATTGCAACCTATCTCAATCAAATGGCCAATCGGACGCTTAGGTTAGGGGGTACAACTAGTCATGAAATTACTGCTTTGATTTCCCGCATGGTGCAAAGCTATTATGTTGAGGATGCTGAAGAATACGTGTTGGCTGTATATGCTTCCCATTTATGCCATGGGAGAGCGGTGTTTAGCGGAGAGCCTGTTGTGTTTAAGGATGGAAGGGCTCAAACAAAACCACTTGATTTTTTAACTGAACTGGAAAAAACTGAATACCTGCTTTGTTTGGAACGAATGCGCAAGGCTTGGGAGACGCGTCATTCTGCCTTACCTGGGCGAAGAGGGGCTACTATAGAGTCCTATCTTGGGAAAGAACGACTGTTTAAAGTGCCGTTGTTTTTACCTGGGTAAAATCGAAAAATATGCTCAGCAACCTAAAAAGTTGCTGGCCTGTAGCGGATTTTCGCAACACTTAAATATGTCAACTATGTACGATATGTATGGCACATATTACGTTGAGCATACCGGATGAGGTTTACAAGGAAATGAAGAGGCACCCTGAGATCAAATGGAGCGAAGTGGCTAGGCAGAGCATTATAGAGAAGACGACCTTACTTGGGGGAAGAGTCAAAGCGGAAGACCTATTCAAGACGCTCCCTTTAGAAACCCAACAGAGCATACTTGCTGCGGACGAAAAAGAATCCATTGAATTTTACAAGAAAGTGAGAAAGAAAGCATGGAAACGAACGAAATACTTGACACATCCGTAGCGATCGGTAGAAAAGAAGGTACTGTAACGATATTCACCTTTATCGAACATACACCTTCCTCTAAAAAAGGATTTGAAGTTGAGATTCCACGCTATTCTGATTATCACAGAGCCATACGCTTGGCTGAACAACTCCGTGCTAAGGGTACTCCTGTTGGTGCCATGGATATTCTAATCGCTTCCATGTGTTTAAATCGTTCGGCAACGATTGTCACGAAAGACAAAGACTTTGACGTTATAAAGAAAGTAGCGCCGGAATTGAAGGTGAAGAGGGTTTGATTTAAAGTTGAAAATTAGCTTTGATATGGATCTTCGCCTTTGGATTTATCCGGAGTTTCTGTTGATGGTTTTGGTGTCAGTATGTTATTGTAGAGATCATCTGGCGTCATACGTAAATCGGGATTCGTCCTGATTGGATCCATCATTATCACTACTCCTGCTATTTCTGGGCTAGCCATTGAAGTGCCGCCTTGATAAGGTGACGTACACTCATTACTATTTCTAGGAATTCCAGAGCCGCTCGAAACAGGCATTCTTCCTTCCAAGTCTTTAGGTTGATCGTCTTCGCTCATTTTGTACCTCTTTCAGATAATGCGTTGTTTAATATAAAGTTGATCTTTCTAAGTATTTTGGCTATATAAACTTTGTTATTTTTATCACTCTCTAGTACTCTATAATCGAAACATTTATAAATCTTTGAATCTACTATAGACGACGGGGGGAAGCATGAAAATACTCTTAAAACATAAATCTAAGAAGATCCTACGGCAGCTCCGAGCACCTACTGGACTGTTTGTGGCGGGTGGAAACCCTGAAAAGACTCACTACGCCCACCAAGCCTGGATTCGAGACAGCATCTACCAAGCCATTGGCGTAGAACAGTTCAACATGGCGGAAGCCATCCAGACCTATCAAGCTTTACTTGATGTTTTATTGAAGCATGAATATAAAATTGATTGGGCCATACGTGAGAAACCGGATGCAAAACATAAATACATTCACGCTCGCTACCACCCGATTACATTCGATGAGTTTGACCAAGACTGGGGCAACAAACAAAACGATGCTGTGGGCGCTTTGCTCTTTAAGATTGGCGAACTACATGAGAAAAGAGTTTCTGTATTGAGAGATTCGAATGACTATCGCATTGTACAAAAATTGGTGTATTACTTAGAAAGCATTCAATACTGGAAAGACTGCGACAATGGAGTCTGGGAAGAAAACGAAGAAGTGCATGCCTCTAGTGTTGGCGCTTGCGTGGCTGGATTGATTAAGATTCAGAAATTAGTGTATGTCCCTGACGAATTGTACTTGAAAGGACTTGAGACTTTGAATGCTTTATTGCCTAGAGAATCTGCGAGCAAAGAAGTAGACTTGGCCTTATTGAGCTTGATCTACCCTTATAAGATTGTTACACCCGAACAGTGTGATGCCATTCTTCAAAACATTGAGCAAAAACTTGTACGAGAAAAAGGCGTTCTGCGATATCTTGGAGACTGCTACTTTAACTATGAAGGCAAGGAAGCCAGTTGGACCATGGGGTTCCCCTGGCTGGCTAAGATCTATAAAGACCTTGGGAATAAAGAAAAGTACAATCATTACTTAGCTAAGACGCATGAAGTCATGACAACTGACGGAGAACTGCCTGAACTGTATCTCGGCGATGGGGAGAAATTCAACGAAAATACTCCTCTTGGATGGGCCCAGGCCATGTACTTGGTGGCGGTGAGTTAGATGGAAGCCGACTATCGAATCGAACACGATAATGAAGAAGCCCGTATTGTAACCAATGCAGGCACGTTTCATCTGTCTCCTGAACTCTTTGCAGCCTATTTGGAAAATGCACACTTGAAAGAGTATGATTATGAACAAGATTGGGAACAGCGTTCCATTGGCTTTATTCTTGCTCGGGCCACTCTACCTCAATCCTTTCCTGCGCGAGAAAAAGAACTGCTTAATAAATGGCCTACTGATGATTTAGATCGAAAGGTTGTTGAATGGGTAGCTCGAGAGCGTATTATTCCAACTGATTATTTAGAAAGAGACATGGCTACGTCCAGAACAGGTGATATTTGGAATAGACTTACCCCTGAAATCAAAGATTTGATGGCCCGAGAACGTCTTTTCTTATATTTCTCAAATAATTCTACGAATGAGGATCTTACTTGGTTGGAGCACAAGGCTTGTGGCAGTTCGACAGGATTTTTCTTTGGAAACCCATTTATGACTGGTCTTGAAGCAGATCCTGAATGGCAAGAACAGGCGAGAGCTGGAAGAGATAAACGACTCGAAGAAATCTCTTCTGCGGAAAATTCTTCTGCACTTGCATTGTATATTTATGGATCAAAAGCACCCCCTCTCCCTCCAGACACTTCCTTAAAGTTCAGAGAAAAATCCATTGGCCTAAGACACTTTCGTAGTCGTTATCCCTCTCAAGATTTAAACACGCAGATGAAATCATCTCTTGCTGAAGTTTATTCTCATGCGGAACTGGAAAATGAAGCTCCTGCTTTTGATCAAGTAGATCATGCCCGAGTTCTTTTAACACCCGTTCCATACGATTCACACATGATGGCTATTCCAGAACCACTTGCTTTGGAATTCTGCCATGGTGGTAAAGTTGTTGGAACAACAAAAGATCCAAGCGTTTTGGATGCCCTAAGGTTCCGACTAGAGGACCTTGCACTCGCAGATACTCTCCAATTAGGTGATCGTAAAATTCATGTGGGGATGACACACAAGGAATTTGACCATCGTTTAAGAGAAATCCCTGCGACTCTAGATTGGTATGACACTTATGTGCAACGAGTGGCAGGAGAATTGAGTGGTATTGTAGGAGGCATAAAATGATTGAAGAACTCTTAGTGGAAGATAAGAAGGTTCCTTTTAACACAACTGGATTAAACGAAGCTGAACAAACTCTTATTCGAGAAATTACGAGGGCGACTTTAGTTGGAGCCAAAGAACGATTCAACTATGCTTTAGAGCGCTGTACCTTTTTTGCGGATTACGGAAGAGATGCCCTTGAAGAAACCTTGAAAGGCCAGGAGATTGGTACAAATCCTCACATCGAAGGAGATGACCTAAATCCATTCACTCAACATTACTGGGTGGCCTTTGATTTGCGTACTTCCGAAGGGCCGGTGCGGATCGTCATCGACCCTATCTTTGCGTATGTTGGGCGAAAGGACCAGGCTCAAGGTGTAGTAAGACAGGATGTTTATGTTTCTTACACTCAAAGGTGTCGAGTTGTTAAGCCTCATAAAAACAGCTTAGAAGGCGGCGTTCGTGTCAACACCATGGGAATCTGAACTTTACCCAACTAAAAATTTATAAACTAAATTCAGGTCCAACTTTTTTATGACTGGGTTTTAAAGTTTATTCAATAATTTAAATAACTCATCAAACTCTTCATTTGAAAGTTGAGTAATTTTCCTGTTCGTTATCTCCCCTAACTCTTTTAGCTTTTCCTTCACTTCCTTTTTCGCAAGCTGACCTTCCCACGCTTTCTCTAAAGCATTCTTTATTTTCTTATCCGACTGCCAGACCAACTCTCTTAACACTGGATTGGAAAGTGCTTTTGGCTTCATTAGAACGAGCGCTGAATCCACTCGTGGCTGAGGGAAGAATGCTTTTTTTGGAATCACCTTAAGAACTTCCACTTTGTAGAATTCCCTTGTCAAGATTCCTAGTTTTGAATCACTCAGCAAGATCTCAGCAAAGTCTTTTCCCACCACTAATGTAACTCGTTCCAGAGGCTTCTTTAAAATGAGCCATACTAGCGGCTCTGAAATGGTGTAAGGAATATTGCCCACTACCTTGTTGAACACCTTGCTCCACCATAATTTCAACGCATTACCCTCTACTAGAGTAATG
Organism: Candidatus Nanoarchaeia archaeon; assembly: GCA_035289665.1. Lineage (GTDB taxonomy): Archaea > Nanobdellota > Nanobdellia > Woesearchaeales > SM23-78 > JBBSWA01. The sequence continues at coordinate 42,559 of DATDWO010000010.1, read as the reverse complement.
CTCTCTAATGCTGGAAAAGATTTAACTAATTCAGAGTCCAACTCTACTGCGATGACGTAGGCTTTTCTTGCTAGAAACTGCGTAAGTTCGCCATGACCTGCACCGATTTCCAAAATTTCATCTGTGGGTAACGGATCTGCAGCCTCTACGACCTCCTTCAAAAGTTCCTTGTCCACCATGAAATGCTGGTCTTGAGCCATATACACTGGAAAGAAGAACGCTATAAAAAGGTACTGGACCAGTCGGGATTTGAACCCGAAGTTTCTGCCTTGCGAAGGCAGCGTCATACCGGGTTAGACCACTGGCCCAATCTTTAGAAGTAGAGATAAAGGGTTTTTAAAGGTAGCTATGCGACACGGACTAGATAGGCAGGGAGACTTCCATGCTTGAAATTACGCATGTGTTGACCGTTTCGCATAGGAGTTAACATAGTGACTTTCGCTTCATCTGCAAATTCATATACTTTTAGATCGTCATCCACTTTTGGCTTGCCAGGGTTTAGTACGACTGGTACCTGAATGTCTAATCGCTTTGCTATATACTTTAACTTCCTAATAAGTCTCTGCGGAACTCTCTTCGACCAATATTCTTGCTCAAGCAATGTAGCAATAGAACCTGTTTTATCTAATAATTCTAGCCCTTGCGTCTGGTAGGGCATACAAGCCGTTCGCTGCTTCACTTTCAAAATTTCATGCTTATCTGTAGCCACTCTCAAAGCGGCCGCATCTGGGAAGAATCCATCTGAAACCATGTATAAAGTTACTGGGATTTTATCAGGAATCTTCCTTTTAGGAACACTCAAGTACTTAATCAAGTAATAAGCTACTGCATTTTCCATGGCTTGATAAGCTGCTGTGATCCGATCTGATGCTCCACCTGACAATCCGACTGCTACGGCTCCACTTTCCCTAGGTTCTACAAAACAAATGGCGTTTGAATGTCTTGCACCTACCATCTTGAATCCATAAACTAAATCGTCTCTCATTTTATCTGTGATTTCTATGTGCGCCTTGCCTGCTAATCTTGGGTTCACTTCCTTAGGAAGCAGCAATTCTTCTCTTATTGGGGGAGGAATGCGCTCCTGCAAAACCCAGCCATTTATCCCTGGTTGAATATCGATTGGATGAATATCAAAATTTGGGTTTGTTAAACGATATACTAAAGGGGGCTTATGGGCACTTAGCAACTTACCAATCGCACCCTCTTCAAATTCAATCGCAACGACTGCATCTTGTAGTCTTTTACCTGTTTTACCCACCATCTCCGTGGCGGAAGCTAAAGTGACACGAGGAACTCCAATGATCCCACCAAAACGGGCTACTTCGTTTACTGAGCTCGCTGCTGCGTATTCTTCGTCTTCTTTCCCAGGTCCAAAGCCATATGCTCCACCACAAGGGCCTGTATGCTTTAGTATATTTGTTCCGCCTGTTGTGAGTAGCAGATGGGTGGCGCTTAGAATGTCAAGATGATTTACGAAGCCTAGTGTTCGATCGCGATGTAACGGTTCAAATAATTTTTCCCCTATTTCGGCTAGTGTAGATGGATTTCCCATTGCTTCCCCATACTTACCCCGAACGACTGGCCCTGAGAAAACTTCTCGTTCTCCATCTCTATCGACTAAGAAATAACCGAACTGGGCGATGTCTTCGAGTCTCATATGATAAGACCTTTACCTTCATATTCAGCTCTCATCACTGCAGGATCTACTCTTGCCATGTGATCGGCAATCGCTCGATCGTATCGTGCAGTGTGTTCGAATACTTTTTGCATTAATCTGAATCGATCCTCTAAAGTAGTTGCCCCGCCATTTGCTCTTAGGCTTGTTAGTACACTCTGATAATCATTTAGATTGACGACTACCGCACAACTATGATGATTTTTGCCTCCGGCGCGTAGCATGGCTGGACCGCCGATATCTATATTGCCTCGAACGTGCTCGAACGTAGCACCTGGCTCTTGAATGACTGTTCCAAAAGGATATAAGTTATTAACTAACATGTCAAAGAAAATCCCGCCTCCCATCTCTGCAAGGTATTGTTGGTGTGCAGGATTGTTTCGTTCGCCTAACAAGCCTGCATGGAGTTTAGGTGTTAGCGTTTTGACTAGTCCTCCTTCCATTTCGGGTACTGCAGTGAAGCGCTCTATGGAGATTAAATTTCTATCTGCTCTTGCTCCAAGGGCTTTTTGTAACGCTGTATAACTTCCTCCAGTTGAGTAGAATATTACTTCGGGGTTGATGCTCAGAAGACCATCTACTAATGCAGGTAAGCCTTCTTTATCAAAAACACTTGCAAGAACATACCTTACCGGAATGCGATCTGTGATGGGGTGTTTGATTTCTCGTATGGTCACACTTTCCGAAGATCGCTCGTCCTATTTATAGTTTTCTATGCGTTTATCATTTCGTAGTAGTTCTCAAAAAGTGTACACTTGTTTTCTCGTCGGTGTACGCTTTTTGGAACCCCAACTCCTGCTATGCATTTTTTGCCAGAATTTAGCCTTTTGCAGGCGAAGTGTAACACTTTAGTGTTGTTTATCTCTTGTCTTATTCGACGGTATTGTCGAAACTATCCAAATTAAGCACAGGCGTTGTCGACGGTATCAACAACACTTGTCTAGGACAGTTCGTTTTGCAGGAGTTGTGGATTTCGTCACAAGGGGGTTAAGAATCTTTCATTTGATTTTCAACTCTTTCAGGGCGGTATCTACATATCCTTCGATTTGATCTAGGTTGATGTTTTTATAGCCTTGGGAGATTCGTGAAGAAAGTCTGATTTCGACCCTGTTCAATAGCTTTTGTCGAATGCCTAAGGCTTGTTTTTCAGGTAGAGGCGATTTGGTTGGGTTTATTTGTTCGCGGTATTTCTTTGCTAACTTTAAACTTGCTTCTATTTCTTTTTTGTATTTACTGGCAATCTCCGCATTGTCAACAGCTATTTCCAGCATGCTATGCACAATTATAGTGAACTGCGCGACTTAGAGAACATGATTAGCGCAGTTCACATATAGATAGCTGCGTACAATAGAGTAGCATAAGCTACGCAGTTATCTATACGTTAGCTAGGTTTCCGATGAGCAACTCTATGCGTTTGTTGCGATTTTGCGGCATTCAAAATAAGGGAAAAAGTTTCATCATAAAGATGCTGATAGGTTTTCCGAAAGGCCTTCTTATCTATCGTATTCTTTTTTATCTCATCGGAACTTATTCGGAGCCTTCGTTGAATTTCTGAGTCTATGGATTTAAACGTCACTTTTTTCCCCCTCAAGAATAGGTAAATGGCAACCATGTTTCGGGCAAGTTTATATTTCTCTTGACCATCTAATAGGTCACATTCACGCGTTAAAGCCTCGCTTCCGAGCAAGTGTAGATCCAGTAACTTGTAGTTGATGGAGCGATGATATCGATAAATCAACCTTTTCTTGGCTATGCATCGGCTAAGCATCGTTTGGTACAAAGGGTCTGTAGCGAGTCCATAAAGTAAAGTTTTTGTACTCATAATCAAGATCTGAGTTGGAATGCCGGTGATGTTTTTCATTGTTCTTTCTAAGAGTTTAGTCTCTATTTTTTCTGAAGTAATCAATAAGAGATCTAAGTCGTTGAAATGAAAGCCCTTTTCGAGAAAAGACCCGGTAAGAATGAGGTTGTCGTAGTTTTCGACGTTTTGATCAATAACTGAGAACACTTCTTGCGCTATCTTCTGCTTGATCGGCTCTAGATCTGGTACTTGGTAGAAAAATAAGGTTTCCTTTGCTTTTGGAGGTGCTACTGCTTGAATCGTGACGTAGCTGCCTGGATGAAGCCCGAATCGATTCTTAGGAATATAGACTTGATCCATCTTGCTTCCCCGACTGACTTTAGCGATGATCTCCATAGTACGTAATAGTACGTAATTATATATAAAGTTTGGCTTTCTTTTGCCATGAGTTAAGTTTAAAAACAACTTGGCCTCTCTGGATTAAATGAGCCTTACCGAACGAGTTCGGAATTACCTTGTAATAGCGAATCTACCTTTCTTGTTCCAAAATTAAGGAGATTTGCTATAATAACTCCTAATGAGCGAGCCCTGTTGTAGAAGCTATGAATGTTGCTTTTTGCTTGGGTGGAGCCAGTTGTTCAGGGGATTGGTTTCGACAAATGAAAGAAGAACCCTACCAATTAATAGAATCATTGCCTCGTTAGGAATCTTTCGCGATGCCCCATAGCAACTTGAAATAATTCATATACGATTCAGCGATGTCTTTGTTCTTGATTAGAATGGCCAACGGTTCATCGCTCCAAATGATGATGGCGACACGGTCGCTGTAGATGTTCGTTGCGGCAAGGCCGCCGTAGCCTTCGGGCAAGGAACGGGTTTTGGCTAAGGGCGTTCCTTTGTCTTTTTCACGTTTCCCGGCATAAATGATGTTGAGAGGGATTTTCTTTTGAATGCGTTGCTTGGTGTATTTCGGGAGGTAGTATTGCAGAATATTGGAAGCATTTTTTGAACCGCCCATGATGTAGATGGGCTTGGCTTCCCGGAGCTGGTCTTCGAAAATGGCTTTGATGCCCTCTTTTCCCTTGTAAAACAAGGTTTCCTGTTTGTCATGGCTCATCTTGAATTTTAACTCCAATTGAGGAAGGAGTTCTTTGACTCCGATTTCACGCTCTTTCACCATGCTCAATAGGCGTTGAGGATCTTCTGCTTGATAGTAATGGCGGTTGTTGGTTACGATGTAGCTGGCAAGGCCTTTTTCGATGAGTCGGTGAAGGGCGTCGTAGACATTTCGACGATGAATGCCTGCTTTTTGAGCCACCTTTCCTGCGAGCATGGCTCCGTGCTCTAACAAAGTGAAGTAGATTTTTTCCTCAGCTTTGGTGAGGCCCAATTGCTGCAATGTTTCTGACATGGTGTTTAGAGGGGCGTAAGGGGTTTATTAATATTGTGGTGAAATAGGTCACCTCAATATCTTAAATACGTCCTGTCCTTTTCTATATTAAAACCTTTTGAGGTGAATACCATGAAAAACGAACAAAAAGCCAGACAAAACCTAGAAACGATGCTCACTCGACACGGGATTCCTAATGGAAGCCGAATCACGCAGAAAACCATTCGACGCATGGTCGAAGAGCGAGCTGCACGATACAGTGCTGCTACAGACTATGCGGACCTTGTGAATGAACTAGATGCGATAGGAAATCGAGTTCTTATTGTAGGCCAACAATGGGCTGTGCCTATGGATGAAAACAACTTGATGCGCAAGGACTTATCGGAAGAAGCGTATGCTATGCTGGGGCGCAAAGCACAGGTCTTACCTCGCATTGATAACCTTCGCAGCCAACAATGGAAAGTTTGCCGGGGCGACCCTGAAATCATTGCGAACTATCGAAGAAATGGAGAACTCTCTGAGAGACTTGTCCAACTCTGCAACATTATGCCTGAAGATTTTTTCCACCATACTTCAGGCGATGTAAATGACCCTAAGATCGGATTTGCTTACCGCAACTTAAATCGCCACTTTGTCAGCACCACCTGGGCTGCTTTAACAAAAGGCTATGCGATCTACCGAGAGGCTAAGAAAGAAGAAGGCGTCGTGGAAGTCTTGCAAAAAAAGCCCTATGCAGGTGCCTTCCAAACAGGCGTTGTGAACGGGGACGGCGAGCGACACATTGTCGAACTTAATAGTGTGCCCATCACCCTTTCCACGCATCCTCAGCGACGAGAAATTCGTGCTTGGAATATGGAAGCACACTGCAGTTGCAAGGACCATTCCTTTGTTGGAGTGCAACACCGAAAACAAGCCAATCCTATGGTGCGAGGCTGTAAACATGTCGTTGCTGCGTACATGACAGGCAAGGATGAATTTGATGGGATGCAAGATGAGTACAAAGGAAAACCTGTCGAACTGGAATGGCACGGGAACGTCTTCCCAAAATTGAACACCTCTGGACTTGCCCTTGCCCGAAAACTAGAAGCGAAAATCGTTCTTAAACCGGAAGAAGGGCCTGTCCGAACACTGAACGATACGGAATTCAGCCAAGTCTTCGGCGCGTATATTGCTCGAGATGGATTGGATGCCTATATTCGCCGATAGATTTTTTTGTTTTTTTCTTCTTATTTTAGTTCTTCGAGGTCTTTCAACACTTCTTCGGCGTGCTCGTCTGGTTTTACTTTTTCATAGACTTTTGCGATCCTTCCTTTTGGATCGATGAGGAAGCTATTGCGAGCGGTTCCTTGATAGAGCCGGCCCAAGAAGGTCTTAGGACCCCAGAGTCCATATGCGTTGACGGTTTTCTTGTCTTCATCTGCTAACAATGTGAAGGGTAGATCGTACTTTTTGACGAACTTGTCATGGCTCTTTACACTGTCTACGCTGATGCCTAAGACTTCAAGCTTTGCTTTCTTGAACTTTGCCCAGGCATCGCGAATGGTGCAGGCCTCTTTTGTGCAGCCTGGCGTATCGTCCTTGGGATAGAAATAGAGCAAGACGTACTTGCCTTTATAGTCGGAGAGCTTGTGGATTTTACCGTTTTGATCGGGAATGGAGAAGGTGGGGGCTGAAGCACCGGCTTTTAGAGTCATGGTTTCACCTATATGTAGATCGCTAGCTTGTCTTTTCCTTCGGGTTGGACGGTTACTTCGGTGCCTTTTTTCAACTTAAGGAATTCGGCAATTTTCTTGTCGATTCGAATGTCTAAGGAATTACCTGAAACACCTACTTTTGTCTTAGAAGAAAGACCCCAGACTCCTTTTTCTTTTGATATTTGCTCAATTCTTCCCACTTCTTTTGCTGAAAAGACGGTTTCACCGCACTTTGTACAAACCTCTGCGTCGAATCTTCCTAAATCTACTCCTAAATGCTTAAATGGCACTTTCTTTTTTACGACCTTTCCGTTGCATTCATCACATGTCAAGAATCGCGATTTTATAGCGATATTGTGGGACATTGATTTGCGATTCTTGATCACACTCAGAATTCTAGCCTTATGTTTATCTGAATCTTTTTCAGTATAACTAGAATTCTGCTGTTTCATAGCCAAAACACCGTTTTCACACGATACGTGTCTTTATTTATTTTTCGATAGGCCACACCCATCCCTGCGAAAACTACTAGCCATCCTTCTTTTTGTTGGATTCTGCTTCCCCGCTGCATGACCCGAATTACCTCTGATTTGGTAATTCCTCGCTCTAGCATCTGTTCTGCTGCATGTTGGGTGAACTTGACATTCTCTTCGGAAATGTCCATGTCATGACCTGTAAGGACAGGTAATATTTTAGATTATTTAAAGCTTTCGTTGCTAAGGCCTGTCTCGTAAATTTTTTCCGTCAACTCTTTTGCTTTCTCCTTGTCCTTTAACGTCTTGAACATCAACACACCTTGCTTGTGCACGATGACTTCTTCCCCTTCTACTTTTACGACGAGGATAGAGCCTGCATCGCTTACTAGCGTGTAGGACTCCTTAATCTTTTCTAAGTCAAGGTTCAATTGCCGCAAGGGCTTTACTTCCAAAGCGGCCTTGGTTTTGCAGTAGTGCAAAATGAACAACTCTTTTTTTTGTAGGTGAGTAAATTTTCCTTTGCAGGCTTGGCATTTTGGATTCTTTTTTACTTTGATTTTTTCGATCGCTGCATCCCAAGCGTTGATGTGGAACAGTGCAGGCGTGGCTGCTTGTTCTGCTAAGATTTTGATCGCTTCCACGACTTGAAGGCTTGCTACGATTGTGTTGGTCGTGTTGAGAATGCCTTGAGTTTCACAATCCTCCTCGGAAATAGCACTGCCCAGAAGACATTCAAAACAGGGCTGTTTGGGAAGAACCGGGAAAACAAAACCTCGCGTTTGGATGGCACCGGCATAGATCCAGGGGATTTGGTACTTTACGGCATAGTCATTGATGATGAAGCGCGTTTCTAAATTGTCGGTGCCATCGAGGATTAAATCGGACTTGAGTAAGGAAATGTTGTCAGCGGTTAGCCGTACTTCGTGCGTTTCAACTTTGACGTTGGAATTGATACTTTGTAAGTAGTTCAGAGCGGCCGAGACTTTCGGTCGGTGGATGTCTTTTTCGGTGTACAAAAGTTGGCGATGCAAATTGGATTCTTCAACTTGATCGGAGTCAATGAGGATGAGCTTGCTGATGCCTGCGCGGGTGAGCAGTTCGGCTGAGACTGAACCGAGGGCGCCAAGACCAACGATGCAGACTGTTTTTTTACTGAGTAAGGCTTGGCCTTGTTTTCCTAAGATTTTTTCTTGATTGGTGAAGTCCATCTCCTTAGGGAAGTCTTGGGTTTTTAATAGCTTGTGAACGCTTGCTTTATTATGATCTATATAGAAATTAAATAATGTTTAAAAAGCCAACTTCTTACCTATATGTATGTCTCTTCCATCTGAGGATAATCCTGCTGACTTTAACGCGCATACTTCTTTACTGGCTGCTGCACTGAGCGATTATGACCATTTCTTTGCCTCATTCTTTAATGACCCTACCTTGCATGAACTGGCAAACGTACACCTTGGAAGGGAGCCCTTCATTCCTGACTCTCGATACCTTGCGCGCGCCAGCATTCCTGTTTTTTATCAAAGTAAGCAGGTTGCTGATCTTGCTGTGCTCTTACTCAAACCCAATCAAGGCACTGGGAAGTTCGAGCGATTTAAGCTTCCTCAAATACAAATGCCTGAGTCTCTTATACATGCCAGCCCTCGTGAAGGTGTTTTTCCTCGCGACAAACCTACGGATGCGGTTGAATTTGCCTTCCCCCTTTATGCTGCTATTGATGATCAAGTGGCGTATGGAGCGATGTGTTTGGATTTGATTGTTCCTGAGCCTGCTGCAAACCCAACCACTCTTGCTGTTGGCACCCATCTAGGGCTAACGCCTGACGCATTCTTGGCTGCGATCCAAGGCAAACAAAATTTATTAAGAACTCCTGAAAAACCGCGTATTCAATACACCTTGAATGAAAAAGGTAGATGGAACTGCCACGCCACTTTCTATGATGGAAACCCATTAGCCCCTCATGAACCTTTACTAGCCCTAGGCTTCTTGAAACTTGATGACTATGCCCGAAGCCCTCTTTACACTGCCTTTCGACCCCTTATGCAGTAAAACTCTACCTTTTCTTCACCACAAACAACGCATGATCCTTTTCAAACGGATCCAGAAGACGATGATCCACGACCAGCAGCTGGCGCTCTTCCAATTGCATCATGACTTCCTTGAAAAGAACTTTTGGATTTTTCGTTACGTCAATGCTTCTGGCTTTTACCGCGAGAATGCCAAAACCCCCGCCTTTCAAATAAGCATCCATGTTCTTCAAGAAAATCTCCACTTGGTTTTTTTGCGCCACATCTTGGTATACAATATCTACACGACACACTAAATGCTGGTAACTCTGGGGCTGATTGGCATCGGCTAAAATGGGCGCCATGTTCTCTCGCAGTTCGGTTACAAAGAAAAGGTCTCTCACTACACGAGGGCTGCTGTCCAAACAGAACACAAAACCCTTCTTCCCCACAACGTCAGACATGAAGGAAGGCGTATAACCATGACTTGCACCTAAATATAGTACCTTATCCCCTTCCTTGATGCCGCACTGGGCTAGCCTTTTTACTATGGCTGCGGCCAACTTGCTTTTGAACGGATCCCAAAACCTGAATTCCTGCTCGCCTTCTTTTTGAATGAACTCCTCGAAATGCTTTGTACCTGGAAGAAGGCTCTTTGTGAACAAACTCTTACCCTTATCGGTTTCGTGTTCAAACACATTCGGAAACTTAGGTCCTAGTGGATTCATAAATTACAAGAACAAGACCTTGTTTTTAAAGATTTAGCTCTAACTTCCCTCTTTTAGACCTGTTTCTGTTATCTCCCGCAAATCAGCTTCCAGTTGGATAGCTTTTTTACCCAGGCTTTCGTAACTTGCAACGCTTACTAAAGAAATTCCTCGCTGCTTTAATCGATGATCCAGACCAAACTCTCCTTGTACATGGGCAGCCTCTACCCATAATAATGAATGCTCCAATCTCTTTGAAGGTTTGATCTTCCCAATCCATCCGTTTTCTCTGTTTACTTGAATAGAATTTACAAATAATGGTGGAGCCCTATGGGCTAAACCATAAGCTAAGTTGCCTTCATCTAACTGAATTACATGAACGCCATTTCTTCTTGCGATTTCATCGAATGGGTGTGCTTCCTGCCCTTCAAAATAGATATGACAATATTCTTCACTTTCTGCTACTCTCATTTGAGCTTCATACAAGCTATGAGCTATTTGCATGAGCTCCCAAACCTTCGGCAAAGAACGTTCCAAAACTCTCTCTTCTCGGGTTAAATCTCTCTCAACTATTTTGCGATCTTTAGCACTTAAATCAGGGGTTAAATAGGAAGCTCTTTTTTCTCGAATTCTTTGATTTCCCAACCCCTGAAACTCCTTTAAAGCACCATCCCAGAATGAGTCCAATGCGTATGCAAATAAGCTCTTTTCGTGCATCTCTGTGGCGTACTCACTAAACCTTCTCCCTGCTTCGGTATCTGGTTCTGATCCATCTATACGGTTTCCTATCATTCTGAGTATCTCTTCATCACTCATCCACAAAGGGAAACCCACAATCCTTGTAGTTATATTTCTAGGATGTACGTCTTCTAGCGCTTGCAAGGTAAATTGGGGTAAACGAACTAGGGTTGGCAGATGGTCAAAACCCACCTTTCTTGCTTGTACATAAGCTTGGCTTGAATAGCCTAAAGCTTCGAGTGCTTTTTGTATTGCGTGTCCATCATAGGTATCATGAATCGGAATATCTTGGTGAGTTTCTAATGCAATGCCCATTTTATCTCTGCCTACACTTGAAGGAACAGCTGTATTAAACGAATTATCCTGTCGGATTTCATCCGCAAGTTCGGTATTTCCTAAGTTCCGCTCCACGACTGTAGCTAGGGTCTCTTTTCCAATAGGTCTAGGCCTATTTTTCCAGAAATACTCATTCGCCCCCATGCGGCTCTGAAGATTCATATCTATGGAATTTCTAGTGTTTTTATAAACTTATTTCCTACAAGCCATAGAAAGGCCTTAAGGATTTAGAAAACACCATACGGGCCACACCAACTGAAAACAAGACAATGCCTATGGCATGAAACAGTTCCAACCAACCCGTCATCACTGCCTTCAACATGAAATACCCTGCCGTGAAGAAAAAAGCGCCCAACACAAAATAACTAGAGGTATGGCAAAAATACAGATGAGGGGGTGTCTCTAACTTGAACCGGTGCTCCTCCAAACGCGCCAAGCCAAACAACAAAAAACAAGCAACAATCAACAACAACCAAGAACCCTCTCCTAAATTCAAAAGGCTTAATAGCATGATGAAGACCAAAGCGGTGAGCTCCTTTGCCCAAAGCAGATCTTTATGGTATTTAGGGATCATCTCTTTACCTTTGTTACTAGAATTAATAAATGTTTCTTATTCCTTAAACTCCAAATCTGTCAAGAATTGCCAATTAAGAATTTATAGCGATTCTTGAGCAGCCACAGAAATGTCACACATTTCTGGGCCACAGAAACGTTTGCCGTTTCTGATGGCTCAGAATTCCGTCCAATATAAGGATTCTAGGCGGAATTCAGATCCTTGAAGATATCCTCAGAAATCTCCATCTTGGAAGGATCTTTTTTCTGTGGTTCAGGCTCTCTTGGCGTTTCGTCTAATTGCTCGTCATACACTACGTCCCCTCCGGCTTCCTCATCCAGATGAATCACTTTCTCACGAATTTCACCTTCTTTCCACTCCTCCACGTTTTTTGGAGCGGAGTCAACATTTGGAACGGTGGGCATGACTGGCGTGGGCAACGGTGCTGGTTTAATGCCTAAAAACTTTGCTTCCAACTCGGCCTTTAATCGGTCCCCGACAAAGGCTCCCTTGAAAAAGTCCACCTTTGCAGCGATGGCGATCTTATCTGCCACTGCCCTGGCGACTTTGCCCTGCTCTTTCTTGCTTACTTTTTGCACCAACGGATGGGTGAATAAAATTCCGTACTTAGGAGGCTTCGCACCGGTTCTAATGTGCCTGAATAAGGCTTTTTCTGCACCGATGATCTGAATGATGGAACTCTTCATCATAGCCAGGCGCCTTAAACTGCCCGTGCCCTTGATCAAGCGCGCGGCTAGTAAAGGGCCGGCCACAGTCTGGATGTTCGGCGCAAACCTCACCAAGACTTGCTCTATATATTGTTCCAAATGTGCTTTCAAAGTGAATAGGCTCTTGCAGGACTGAGCACATGCTAAAATGGGATCTAAGTCTTCCGGCGCTAGATCACCACCCAATGTTTCCGTGCGGCTCACCTCACTCAACAAGCTGTTGCGATCTTTTCCTAAAATAGACTCTACTAAAAACAGATTGTCTTGCGTTGCGCGCTCAAACTCAGGATTGTACCAAGCATACCATTCTCTTAGACGTTTGGTCATGTTGTCTAAGGTTTTAACCAGCTCATCTACTTCGCCAATGGCATTGGACAACAAAACATCCTGCTTTACAGAATCTTTCAATTTTAACCGGGTGAGAGCCAAATTGGTCTCACGAAACTTACGAATGTAAATATCCTCCCGAAAGACTTCCAAGATTTTAGAAAGCCCATATGGATCTGGTTTGTGAGCCTGATGCTGCTCCATCAGTTTTTGCTCTATCTCGATTACGCCGCCTTGTTCTAAGATTTTAGCATTGTTTACTGCATCTTCTGCCGTAAACAACAAATAATCCTTTAATTGGAATTGGTCATCAAAAACAAACGAACCGATGCAGTTGGAGAAAACCATCATACCCTATAGGAGGATCTAGCGCTTTTTAAACCTATTCTCCTAAGAAGGATAACGTTTATAAACTAGAAAAGCCTACAAAGCACTAGAGAATCAAGCACTGATTCTATCGAGGGGTGTAAGGATGCAACTGGAGAACCCCCATGACATTACCATATGAGCAAGCTATAACTGCTCTACAATACAATTGGCTAGAAACTACCTACTTAGATATCTCTTCTCCTAAATGGAGAAAGTACTTTGAAGCTGCTATGGGGCGAGCTTTATCCAACCGTCCGCAGATTAGTGTATTAACTGATCAAGATAAGCCTGTACCTGCAGATCTCCTTACGCCTGAAGATATTGTTGGCACTTTCCTTAATGTGAATGAACAATTCAGGGTTGAAGACCTTCCCGGTCAAGTTCAACTCCCTCCAGATATAGATCTTGTATCGATCTCGATTGATGCTTATCGTCGACAAGTAGATCGCCATGCTATAGAAGCTACTAAACCAAAACCAGCCCCTGCTGCTGCAGGTAAAGAAATTGAATTTGTTCAGGGAACTCTGCTTCTAAAACCCGGTCAAACCTTAGACGGCCTTATCCGATTTGTAGTTCCTCAAAAACAACGTCTTTTTTCACACATTGGCACAGATCCTAGCATTTATGTCACTCTCATTAATCCCTTAGGAAATTCTCTACAGTTAGTGAATGACCAAAATGTTGCTGAAGTTACAGACACTCTCGCTAGACGATTAGAGCAATTCACCGATGTTCTTTATAGACAAACAAGAAGTTTACCCGATACCAGCTCTGCAAAAAAAGTTCCAGCAGGTTCTCATGTTGAAGGAAACATTGCTCTTGTTTTAACAAAAAGACCTACAACTGCCAAAGAGGATAACTATACTGTTTATAGTGACCCTGAAAAACTTAGTCGTAGAGGAATCTATCTTAATGCAAGAGAACAAGATGTCGTTGTTGTACAGACAAAATGGCTCCCAATTATGGGAAAACTAGGAGTAACTCCTCTTAGAGGAATCTGTAAACTATTCCAGTACCTAAATGCTACAGGAGATAAAAGAGGAGCCACTATTTTTGGGCCTGATGGAAAATTGATTATGGAAACGAAGTTGATTGTTACCCCTGAAAGCCCCTTGATTGAAATTTATAAACCTGTATTTGTTCGAACAAGCGGAGTTATTGGGCTGGATTGCTATACTCCGATGGAAGCACCAGCATCCCCATTCCATTATAAAGTGCGAGATGCTCTCAAAGTCTATCTTGAAGAGATCGATCGAAGAGATAATCGAATCCAAGACAAAACAGAACGAACTGTGTTCATACATGATTTATGATTTAGCTGCTTAACATGACTGACCCTACACCCCCTCCGAAAGAACCTGAAGAACCTAATCCTTTTGCAGATGAACCTATGGCTGGAGCAGATGTTCCACCGCCACAGGATAATGGATTCTATGAAAAACCTCTTGAAGAACCTCGCGATCAAGCCCAAGATGCTCCAGGATCTCGACCTCCTACCTCAGGTGGGGGAGTTACACCTCCTACAGTGATTATTCTTCCTGAAACTCCTTTAGATCTAAAGGTTCCAGCATCTGGACCTCTGAATCTTGATCATCTATTGGATTCTCTTCATACGGCACCTGAACGGCTTACTTCACAGGAAGCGTTGATTCTTGCTGCGGCTCTTCCGTCTCAATTTGAGCAGTTTTATGCTCGATTAGCGCAGACTGCTAAACCTTTCATAGAAGGTGGTAGCTCTCTTGCGCCTGTTCAGGCTTTAAGACTTTATTTTCATCAGACACCCTCTTGTGCTCTCGAAGATAGACTTACTGATATTGATACTCAACTTGAAATCGATCTAAAAGAAGTTCCTCCATTACCTAGACAATTAGCTAAACTTCAACTAGCCCCTTATTTTTTCTCTGAAAGTGACCGGAAAAAAGCACATGAACTGTTCTTACAAAAACTTTACGAACCTGGAGGAGTCCTTGCCAAATCTTTCGTTGAACTCGCACTCCCAAGTAATTTACAAGAATCTAGAAATCCCATCACTAAAGGCCTTGAACGCATCGCTCCTCTGTTTACCTCAGGCGTACAAAATTTGGCTATACTTGCAATGGAAGGCGTTACGATCCTTGATAAAAATACCCATCAAGAATTGTCTACTTTGCTTGCTTACACTCCTACAAGTCCTGAAGATTTCTTTGAATACACTGAGAGAGTAATGACCTATTTAACTCAGTTTGAAGAGCGTGTTCCCAATCAAGTTCATATAAAATTAACTGAGTATGAACATTCTCTTGATCTGCTAATGAAAAAAATGGCTGA
Source organism: Candidatus Nanoarchaeia archaeon (assembly GCA_035289665.1). Lineage (GTDB taxonomy): Archaea > Nanobdellota > Nanobdellia > Woesearchaeales > SM23-78 > JBBSWA01. The sequence continues at coordinate 27,455 of DATDWO010000010.1, read as the reverse complement.
GCAGGCTGGTTCTCTTTCCGAAGAACACTACTTGCGCACGGCGCGGTTTATGGATGTAAAAGATAAAGTGCTTGCATTGAGAAAAATTGAACACCCATCGGAACCCGAGAAAGCAGAACTAGCAATCCTTTTACCAGAGTTTAATGCTTTATACCTTGCCGTTTTATGCATTCCTCAGTTGAAAGAAGACTCTGAAACATTCCTTTCTGTAGTTAAGGCTATGAAGGAGCGAGTACACGCTGTGGTTGAATATGTCCTTCCTAATTTAAGTCTTCCTGATGAAGAGCCCTCTTCTGACCTTGCTTATCAACAACCTGTTATCGAACTTCGGCGACAACTTGCTACTACAATAGGCATCTCACTTGAAGACTTAAAAGTTAGTGATCCAGAACGAGCAACCTATCAAGCTTTGTTTCGCGGTGAACCCTTGCAAACCCATCAAGTCTATGCTCTTGTAACAGGTAGTTTGGAAGGACGCGTTGCGACGGCTAAAGCCAGACACGAAGGTGCACAGGCACTTCTTGCCCTTCAAAGAGCGGCTAATGATGAACGAACAAGACATGCTACTGAAAAAGACGAAAAAAACGAAGTCATTGTCGCGTTGAAAAAAGCAGTACAGGATTATACGACTCAAGTTACTGACCTTTTAAGAGCCGTGAAGGCCCAGAGTGGTGTCAATCCAACAGATCCTACTGTGGTGAGCTACCTCTCCAGCGATTCTCCTGTGTTAGAAGGATATCTTACAAGTGAGCCAGAAGCAGGATCTCTTCCCCGAGAAGAACCTACTCCTGCTCTTTCTCCCCTTTTGGGAATAAGTGGAACTGCTGAGCCGGAGGCACCCTGCGAAGAAGAAGCAGGCTCTCAATCGTCCCCCAGTTTAGGTTATATTTTAGGATTAGCTTTAAAAGCATTGAGACATCCCTCTACTCTATTAGACGGAAGTTGGTACCCTTCAGATGAAGGAGATGGAGCATGACAAAACAATTTGACGCTAAAAAATGGGGTAGACGTTTCCTATTTGGAGTAGCTGCTTTAGGTGTCTCTGCCCTAACTTATGGAGGATTCCGTGCCTATCAATGGTATACAGCACCTGTATCGGTTGAAGACACTCGTGCAGCCCTTCCCAATGCCTTTACTCCTCAACCCACCTACGTGCCTCTAACACCCCCTCCCACTCCTCAGCCTACGCTTGAAGTGAGTGCTACGCCTGTCTTTGTTTCCCCAGAACCTACTGCTACTCTTACTCCTTTATCTACTTCAGAACCGGCTTACACCGGAAAACGATTTGAAATCACTCTTGCCGGCATGGACCTCACACAAAAAGAAATAACGGGCACTTTAGATGACCATGTAACTATTGCCGTTCCGAATCCTTTGACTGCTGGAGGAATTCTTGTCGATAAACTTTCCATAGAGACTCAAGGAAATGCGTATTTGAAGACACCCACCCAATTCCACGCGTTCGATGCTCAAGGAAACCCTCTCACCGGAGCCTTTGACAAACCAGTCTCTTTAGAAATCAATGTCAGTCTTTGTCCTTATCCTTATGATTTTAAAATTGGAACGGATCGGGTCACGGGAGACTGTGCTTATGGCATTGTGACGTATCTCCTCCCACACTTTACTGAAGGACATTTTATTCCAGCCCCAATACCCGCTCCTGTTGCGAAAGCCAGCCCCTCCCAACCCCTTGTAGCCACTCCCTCCCCTCAAAAAGCAGCGCAAGCTAATCCCCCTCTGGGACTCTCTCAACCACCTGCACCGAAACCCTCGGTCGCTCCTAAACCTGGTCAAGGACTTGCAGGGTTTGTTCTTGACATTACAAATGTAGATCTTTCCACTCAAGAATTATATGGAAGAGTTGTTCCCGCTGCAACAGCTTACTGGAAACTTGAAAACCCCAATAAGTTGTCATCCAAACCTGTAGAAGTCACTCCCCTCCGACAAGCAAAGACGGTTGATGAACTTGTGGCCCTGCTTGGAAAAAATGAAGGACCTCAACCCGCACTAGCTACTCCGTGCCCGGCTACTCCTTCGCACGCTGCTCAAAATGCACTTTTGGAAACCAGTTTCGCTGTTGAAGACTTTGATTACAAAAACCCTGCCTCCTTCCTCGCTGTTGTAGGACATGGACTTGCTGCGCAACAAGGTATAAAACCCAATCGAATGGGCCCTAAAGATCAAATTGATACAGAGTACTTACATGATGGAAACCATGACTTTGAAGATTGGCAAAAAGCTGTTGAAGCTGGGAAAAAGGCTTATAAACCAAAACCAACGAAAGCAGCAGAAGCTCAACCCGGAAACTTAGACCCGCTAGAAAACGAAAACCTAAATCAACTCGCCTATTTCACGCTTGTCCACGGCGATTTAGCTTATTTTGAACAACTTGAAAAATACCCTCTTGGCATCGACTCCACCCCAGTACAAGGCCTGGATTTCCTCGCTCAACTGGATGCGGAAGATCCCCTCAATATCGGTTATGTGCCCCCTCCTAAAGATGATTTTTCTTTTGAGAACCTGCCTCCCTATGAAACAGGAGATCATCCCGATGAATTACCTCTAGCTGCTTAAGAACCCGTTTGTTGAGTTGTTTCTATCCCTACCTGGATGGTGTGAGTGAAGCAATCATCGTTGTTTTTGACAGAAAACTTTAAATAGACGCTTTCAGGAGGAAGAGTTATGGCGGATTCTGTCTTCCGAAGCAGCATTGACTTCTTCGGTCAAATCGGTATCTACGACGTTGTACTTCCCTTCCTTCTTGTATTCACCATTGTCTTCGCCATCCTCGAAAAGACCAAGATCTTTGGTACAGAAAAAGGAGAACATGGTGAAGTCACCAAGAAAAACCTTAACGCCATGGTTGCCTTTGTCAGCGCGTTTTTCGTCGTGGCCAGCAGTCAACTCGTTGCGGCCATCAACCAAACCGTCGGACACACATTTCTCCTCTTATTATTAAGCGTCCTTTTCCTTATGCTGGTTGGAAGCTTCCATACAGGAGGCAAAGAGTTCGAGCTTCCGGATAAATGGAAATGGCCCATGATGTGGGTCATGTTCATCGGCATCGTCTTAATCTTCTTTAATGCCTTGGGCTGGCTGGATCTAATCTACAGCTACCTTACCCAGTTCTGGGACAGCGTAGCCGTCAGCAGCGTACTCCTAGTAATTGTCTTTGTTGCACTCATCGCTTACATTACCAAAAGCCCAAAGCCTGACAAACCCAAAGAAGGATAAGGTACTCAGAAAGCAAAAAGTTTAAATATAATCAGTGACGGAAATGACTAAATACTAGTTTCCGTCACTGTATGCAGTAAACACATATGTTTACTGCACTCCAATAAGGGACTAAGAGGAAAAAACATGGATTTTAGAGGATTCATAGGCTACCTAGCAGAGATTGGCGTAGCCGACGTTTTATTGCCCTTTATTATTGTCTTTACCGTTACTTTTGCTGTTCTGCAAAAAATCAAGATTTTTGGAAAACCTGAGGAAGGTGGCAAGAAATACAATACCATGGTGGCTCTGGTGCTGGGCTTGGCCATCGTTATACCCCACATCTTAGGTGCCTATCCAGAAGGAGGCGACTTGGTCGTCATCATGAACAGCTTCTTGCCCAGTGTTTCTATCTTTGCCATTCTCATCGTTATGGTTATGCTTATCGTTGGCGTCTTTGGCTATGGGTTTGACATGAACAAAACAGGAGGCAGTGTCATTGCTTTACTCTGCGCCATCATCGTTGTCTATATCTTTGGTGCTTCTGCCAACTGGTGGGGGGTTCCCGGAGCTTTAAGCTTTGTCATGGACCCTGATACACAGGCTTTTCTCATCATCATTGCCGTCTTTGGCCTTATCATCTGGTTTGTTACAAGATCAGACAAACCTGCTGGCGGCGATGGCGGTGGATTCAAGAAATTTTTAAACGAATTTTTCAAAGAATCTGGGAAATAAATAAACCCAAACACCATGAACCATGGCCACATTCCTCGACATCGGCATCCTTAAGAATTTCTCCATTATATTCACGTGGCTATTGATCTATGTCGTTGTCTTTGGCTTTTTAGAATGGAAAAGCCCCTTTGGAAGTGACAAAAAGCCTTTTCATGTTATGGTGGCCTTTGCTATTGCCTTCCTAGGCATTCTGTCCCCTTCTGCCCGGTTCTTCATTGAATTCGTCACTCCATGGTTTTTGGTGATGATCTTAGTGATCTTTTTCATCCTCTTCATCGTTCGCATGTTCGGCCTGAGCGATAGCAGTGTAGAAAACATCATTAAAGAAAACACGGCTCATACCTGGTTGATTGTGCTCAGCATTGTAATCGTTCTTATGGCCCTCGGCGCCTCGTTTGGACAACAACTCTTAGAAAAGGGCACGGGCGCCAATCCAGGACCTGCTCCCAGTCCTGAAATGCCTGCAACCGAAGGAGGCCTTCCAGGATCTGGGCCTTCCACCTCCTCCAGTTATGGAGCCAATGTCTTGCAAATCTTCGTCCACCCTAAAGTCTTAGGCATGCTCTTCATCCTTATCCTAGGCACCTTTACGATTTACTTCTTAAGCAAAAAAGCGTAGAACTCACTCCCAACTTGTTTTCTTCCTTACTGCCCAAGGTTTTTCTTCCTCCTGCTCGACCGGAGCTTCCTTAACTGGTCGTTTGGGTACGCTTGGAGCTTTTTTCCCTTCCTTAAAAGTGTCTGCTACTCTTGAAAGTTCCGACACGTTCTCGGCAAAGGTTGGCAAGAACTTGCTGAACACCTTCTCCATGGCCTTCACATCCGCCCCAACGTCTAAAATGTTCTTATCATACTCGCCAATCTTGCCAATTACCATCTCGTGCAGCTTACTGATTTGATCTTTTACATCCTTTAATTCCTGTTGAATCGCCTCGATCCGGCCTTCTGTCTCATTTTTCCAATCCACAATCTTTGTAATGTCCTTAAGAAGCTCGTTCCACTTCTCATCAATGATGCTTTCGATCAACTCCTCTGGACTGGCTCCTTCAGGGGCTTGCTGCGCCCTGGGATACACGACCACTTCATCCTGCACATTCTGAGAAATATTCGGAAAGTCCTCTTTAACCTCTTCGGACTGGCTTAATGCGTCGAAAATCTGCGCTGAACCATACCCATCCCTTTGCAATGCCTGAATGATCTGATTGTTGTCCAACCCTTGCTGACGTAAGGTTCTGACTTGGTCAATGGGTACAGGGGGTAAAGGATCCGGCATAGACAAATAACCTCTTTTTTATTATCTCCAAGAAATAGGGTATTTAAATCTTCCTCTACCCATCGTATAAACTCGACTTAGGCTCTTCTTCTTGTGTTTCTTCTGGGAGCGGAGCTTTAGGAGCTTGCCCAGTCAATACCCTCTCGGCTTCTTCTCGAGTCACGAACTTCAACGGATCCCAGAACTCCAAGTACTTTTCCACCACCTTAAAATCAGATTGCTTTACGGTGTTCTTCACTTCATCCACCAATTGCAAAGACCTGCGAGAAATCTCGTCCAACTCCTTTTTCATCTCGTCCAACGTTCCCAACATGCGCTTTACCTCCCCCTTTAACCCTTTCTCCAGCTCGATCATGTTCTGATCGGTCAACTGGGTTTTGTGCCTTAAGTTGGTATAACGCTCTTCTAACACTCTTAATCGGGCGCCTAAAGCCGTCACTGCCTGCGAGGTTGCCGTAGAAACCGCAGGACCCTTTCTAGTCAATTCCTGCTCAGAAGGAGGACTGGGAGCATCTGGAAACAAAGAAGGCTCTGCCATGGGTTTATTCTTAGCTGCATAGTAAATAAAGGTTTCGCTTGTAAAACCACCTAAAATAAAGATTATTGGCACTTGAGTATGCTCAACCTTCTGATAGAATTTTGACATTCTTTCTTCGTCGGAAATCTTCCGGAAAGTTCGAGTGAAAACATATAAAGAGAAACGCATTTACTTATTTATGAAACGTAAACTATCTCTTAGATACCTTAATTCTTCTATGGGTATTCCTATCCGGCGACCCTTTACTTATAGCAAAGTGCAGAAATAATGGAACTTTATCCATAAGCACTTTGCTATACTAGCGAATCTCGCAATGTTCCATTATTAACGAGATTCGCTATTACACTAAAACAATCACCCGATATCCCGACGATGGAAAACCTCATAAAAAGCGAATTACAAAAAAAGACATTGAGGAGATGGATAAAATAATGGACCAATTTTTGAGGGCTGATCGATGAACGAGCCAACTGAAATTGTTCGCTACGTTTTTAGCATTCAACTGTTTCAGCATCCAGATGGCCACGTTGAGTATGAGACTGGCAATCGAAACCAAGGAGTTCTTAGCGAAATCATCATCGCCCACCTTGAAGCAGTCCTTAAACGATGGAAAACCGACTTCTACGACCAATTCGAGCGAGACACGTTTGGAGTGAAGAAAGGCTAACCTTTATATTGGTTCCATTTCTTCTTGTTTTAATGACTTTCATTGACGCCAGACGCAAGGCAAGTATTGAATTGATTGAACTGTAATTGAACTTCTGAGGGGGCGAAACCCTTAAATACCCACTTTGCCGAGAAAGACCATGGCTGAAGAAAAAATCCCCTCTCGCGACATTACGTACGAAATCCTGCGAGAAGGCGAAGACAACACCCTCAAATTAGAATATGAGAATTATCCAAAAGTTCCGTCCATTGAAGATGATGAGGTGGTCATGGCCAAAGCCATTGAACTTTTAATTGAGAACTCAGGCACCACAAAAATCGTTTTCCGACAAAAAAGAGAATATGAGTACGACTACACCCAAACCCAGGTCCTGATTGAAATCGCTAAGCTGTACAATCGACTCATCAAACAAACCGATGTCTTTAACTACCAAAATTTCAACCAACCTGGATCTAAACATGCTCCCCGATTTTACGCCGAGCTGCACAACCTATTCTTGACCCTGCTCAGACGAGATCCTGTCGGGGCCTATGTCCAACTCAAACGCAGCCTTCGCCGAGAGCACATCAACCAAGAAAAGACAGTCGATGAGCAAGAATACCAGGAACTCGGACGATACATCAAAGTCATTTCTTACTTACTTTCCGAACTTGAAAACACTAAATTGATCACGCTCACCAAACCCTACTTGGCTGGCCATGTAGTCGGAAACCGAGAAGTCTATCGCAAGGTATTCGCTCCCAGCATTAAACCAGACTTTATGTTCACCCGAATCATGGCCATGTACCCTCCCTCTGGTGTAGAGTTGGCTAACTACAACGTGGGAGATACGGAAGTAGTCATCTTTGAAATCCCCGATACCATCCAATACCTTTACCACATTACCCCCCCTGAGTTTAAGTTGACCGAAGACAAATATGAGCTCCTGGATGACGCCCGAAAAATCATGGCTGAACATAAACCCGAGCGACAAGAATTCATTGATCCCACAAGGATTCGAGAAGTTTTTTTTAACATCGGTCACGACTTAATCGATGAACTCTCTACCAACCGAAACATCAAACTCAATGAAGACGAACTTAAAAGTCTCACCCAAATCCTTGTTCGCTACACCGTCGGCTTTGGCCTCATCGAAATCCTGCTTGAAGACCCCCATATCCAAGACGTTACCATGAACAGTCCTCCGGGACAAATTCCCTTGTTCCTAGTACATTCCGAATTTGGGGATTGCAAAACCAACATTGTACCTAGCATTACCGACTCAGAATCCTTTGCGACCAAGTTGCGATTGACCTCTGGAAGACCCTTAGATGAAGCCAACCCGATTTTAGACACTGAGATTGAAATCCCAGGCATTGCCAGTGCACGCGTCGGCGTTATTTCCCCCCCATTAAATCCCTTTGGCATTGCCTTCGCCTTTCGAAGACACCGAGACAAACCCTGGACGTTGCCCCTTTTTATCAATAACCAAATGATCACCCCCCTTGCAGCAGGACTCATCAGCTTCCTTGTGGATGGCAACCGAACGTTGCTTGTTGCTGGAACCCGAAGCGCCGGAAAAAGCAGCCTGCTTGGAAGCTTGCTGGTAGAGATCATGCGACGTTACCGCATCATCACCATTGAAGATACCCTTGAATTGCCTACCACTCCCCTACGAAAATTAGGTTATAACATTCAATCCATGAAAGTTGCGAGCGCTTTAAGCAAAGGAAGCTCTGAAGTGCCTGCGGACGAGGGCATTCGTACCACGTTACGACTGGGAGACAGTGCGCTCTTTGTAGGAGAAGTCAGAAGCACGGAAGCCAAGGCCCTGTACGAAAGCATGCGCGTGGGCGCATTGGCGAATGTCGTTGCTGGAACGATCCACGGTGACAGTCCCTACGGCGTCTTTGATCGCGTCGTCAATGACCTAGGAGTCCCCCGCACCAGTTTTAAAGCCACGGACATTATCATTGTGGCTAACCCGGTTCGCTCAGCGGACGGACTGCACCGATACCGTAGAGTGACCCAGATCACTGAAGTGCGAAAACAATGGCAAGACGACCCCCTCGCCGAAAAAGGATTTGTCGACCTCATGAAATACAACGCCAAAACCGACCAATTAGAACCCACCGATGAACTGGTAAATGGAGAAAGTGAAATTGTGAAAGCCATCGCTGGCAGCGTGCGCGAATGGGCCGGCAACTGGGACGCTGTATGGGAAAACATCCTTTTACGAGCCCAAATCAAAGAAACCATCACCCAAGCTGCCCATGACCTGAAAAACGACGACATCCTTGAAGCAGCCTGCGTCATCCAATGCAATGACATGTTCCACCGATTTTCGGATAAGGTAAAAGAGAAATACGGGAAGTTGGACCCCAAACACATCTTTATGGAATGGAACGAATGGTTCCAAGTTGAGCTTAAAAAATACAAGAAGTAAAGCTTTTTCTACTTAAAAGAAGTTAAGGTTTAAAAAGAGCTTGATTTTTCACCCTTCATGCCCCCCTTTCAAAGGATTAAAGGCCTTGAAGTAGAATGGGCTATACAACATGTTCCATCTCACGGTGAAGAACCTTTACCTGGAAAGCAACTTTTTGATTTCTTTATCTTAGAATGCCTTCCTAAATTAGGTATTTTTTCTCTTCCGAGCAGCGACAGAAAAGGAGTTTTCCTTAGTAACGGAGCTAGGTTTTACCCCGATAGCGGAGGCCACATAGAATATGCCTTGCCTGAATGTACTTTTTTAGAAGATGTACTTCACTACGATCGTGCAGGAGAGCTTACCATTCGAGAATTAACCCCTTTAGTTTTACAGCGCATGAGTAAAAGAGATTATAATGGAACTGTTTACTTTACTAAAAACAACTTAGATGGTCTAGGGATAACCTATGGTTGCCACGAAAACTATTCCCTTCGCGATAAAAAAGTAGGTACCATACAAGAGTTTACTGAACGCTTTGGGAACGCGTTCATCCCTTTTTTAATTGTCAGACAACTTCTCTGTGGTTCAGGAACCATTCTACCCGACTTAGGAAGAACTTATTCCTGGAGAGCTGAACCTCGCGCGGAATTTATGGAATACGGATTCTCTTCCTCCACTATCGATAAGAGAGGCCTTATTAACTTAAAGGACGAACCCTTAACTGGAGAAACAAAAGGAGATTATAGAAGACTCCAACTCATCTTAGCAGGAGCCAACCGTAACCCTTATAGCACCTATTATAAAGTAGGACTGACGGACATTATTTTAACTCTTTTCGAAGAAGGAATTGATCGTTTTTTTATCCCTGGAACCACCACTTGCATTGAAATTCCGAAAAAAAATGAAGAACAAGATGGCAAGCATCAAGCTGCAGTAGAATTCTATAAGAGGCTATCTAATAATCCCCAAGCGACTGTAACCCTTCGTAATGGTCATGAAGTTACTGGCGTTGAAATTCTTAGGGCTTATTACCTTACGGCAGAGAAGAACCGACATTTGCTTACTCCAGAACTGAAAACTTGTCTTGCTGAATGGGGGCGTGCCCTTACCTGGCTGGAAACTGGTGATGAGAAAGCCTTACAACGTAGAGTAGACTCTTATCTTAAGAAAGAAATCTTGCAAAGATATCTTGCTCAAAGAAACCTTGACTTTACTCAGCTTAGAGAATTATCCCCCTTGATCCGACTTATCAAAGACAATAAATTTGAATCTTTTATTTATGATTGGGGATATCTGGGAGAATCCCACTTAAGCTTACCTTCTTTCTTAAGAAAAAAAGAAGCTGGTTCTGTAGCTGACCTTGAGACTTGTTTATCTAGAATGAAGATCGACCCTGTAACCCTTCCACATATCCTACGGACTTTTAATGGTGTTGTTGAAAGAGACCTACGATATCAAGATTCCACTCCTAAAAGCCCATTTGAGATCGCTCAGCAACATGGATTAATTGATTTACCCCCAGGTTATGCGCATAGAAAAGCGGAAGAATCTCAAGTAAAGCCTCCAGCCAATAGAGCACAACGTCGAGCTACATTCATAAAAGACCATAAGGGTGAAGCACTGTTCATCAATTGGGATAAAGCCATCAATACTCATTTGAGAACCATTGCTCAATGGCCGGATCCTTATTCTTCCTCATAAAATTCGCAAGGATTTAAAAACCCCACCCTCTAGGAATGAGTGGAAGAGGTGGGTTTGTGCCTAAAGAGCAGGACATTTACAAGAAATTCAAAGAAAGGATGAAGGCTGAGTTGGGCGAAGATGATGTCAGTACCATTTCTACGAGGGAGTATGAGGAATTCAAGGAAGCCTACCTCCCGAAGCGACTGAGCTTCTATGAGAAAGCCTGCGGTTTTTCTGAGAATCTCATCCACATCGATGCAGACCCTAAGAAAGTCGATGACCTGAAAGAAGCCATTGATATCTGCCACCTCAACATTAGCCATACAGGGGTGACTAGCTTTGCCATCCTCGCTCCTATTGTTTACATTCTTCTAGGTGGTTTCCTGGTCTACTTGCTTCCTAGCCTTTTAACGGAAGGAGAGGGGGGTAGCTTATTTCTCCTGATGTTTGTCTTACTCACCGGAGTTATTGCCATCTTTCCCTTGCTCAAACTCCCTTATTTCCTGGCCAACAGCTGGCGCATCAAAGCCAGCAATCAGATGGTCCTTGCTGTTTTCTACACGGTTACTTACATGCGTCACACGAGCAACCTTGAAGGAGCCATCCGCTTTGCTGCTGAACACCTTAACCCTCCCCTTTCATTGGATTTGAAACGCGTCATTTGGAATATTGAAACCGAAAAATTCAGCAGCCTCAAAGAAAGCCTTGACAACTACCTTCTCACTTGGCGCAAATACAATCCTGAGTTTATTGAAAGCATGCACCTCATTGAAAGCAGCTTATATGAAGGCTCTGAAGGTAGAAGACTCGATGCCCTGGACAAAGCCCTTAAAGTCATTTTAGAGGAAACCTACGAGAAATTACTGCATTACGCGCACAGCCTCAAAACCCCCCTCACCACGTTGAACATGCTGGGCATCATTTTGCCCATCTTGGGATTGGTCATCTTGCCATTAATGGTTAGCTTCCTTCCAGATGTTCGGTACTATCACATCATGGTTCTTTATGACCTTGCCCTGCCCTTCGGCGTTTATTATTTAGGAAGAAACATACTTAGCAAACGCCCAACTGGTTATGGAGACACGGACCTTGCTGAACAAGCCCAGTACAAGAAATACGATTACGCCCTCGTTAACTTGGGTGGGACCGAAATCAAAATCAGCCCTGCGGTGGTATCTTTTTTTGTCTTCTTCCTCTTTTTCCTCATCGGCATTGTTCCCCTCTTAGTCCATACTCTTAAACCCAACTTTGATGCCGTCATCGGCGAAGATGGGTTTTATACGATCGAGACGTTGACCGACCCCCAAGCCAACCACTACTTTCTAGGTTACCGAGAAGAGACTCTCAATGGAGTTACCACTGGAAGGGTTGTTGGACCCTTTGGACTCGGGGCCACCTTACTGAGTTTATTCATTCCCATATCCATTGGCCTGGGTTTAGGAACGTACTACAGTATTCGCAGTAAAAACCTCATTTCTATCCGAGAAGCCTCAAAAAAACTTGAACTTGAATTCGCCTCTGCCCTATTCCAACTCGGCAACCGATTGGCGGACGGAATCCCCGCTGAAATGGCCTTTGACAAAGTTGCCAACACCATGGAAGGCACCCTCTCTGGAAACTTTTTCAAACTCATCAGCAGCAACATCAGCCGACTGGGTTACGGATTGGAACAAGCCATCTTCGACTCAAAACAAGGGGCTTTGGTGTACTACCCTAGCAACTTAATTGAGAGCAGCATGAAAGTACTCGTCGAAAGCAGTAAAAAAGGCCCTTTGGTAGCGAGCCAAGCCCTCATCTCTGTTGCAGAATACATCAAAGAAATCCATCGCGTGGATGAACGCCTCAAAGACTTACTTGGAGAAGTCATCAGCAGCATGAAAAGCCAAGTGGGCTTCTTGACACCCGCTATTGGAGGCATCGTCATTGGCATTACGAGCATGATCACCAAAATCCTTGGAAGCTTAAGCGAACGACTCACTACTCTAGCCAGCGATGCTACTTCACAAGGAGGAGGCAGCATCTTATCCATCTTCGGCACTGGAGTACCGACGTACTACTTCCAAGTTATCGTTGGCGTGTATATTTGCCAAATAACGTTCATATTGACCCAATTGATCAATGGCATTGAAAACGGAGAAGACATACTCAACGAACGATACCTACTCGGAAAAAATATGAAACGAACCATTCTGAGCTACGTCATGATCTCTGCCATCATCATGCTCATCTTCAACCTGATTGCAGGAACGGTGATTGGGACGATTGCAACCTAGTGGCTTCGCCCCTAGGACCCTGAACCGTACTACCTCACTCTGTTCGGTAGTACACTCGTGAAAACGCATACGAACCTGTAGCTGTTGCTATGCAACCCACTTATTTTGCTGCGCTCAATACTACAAAATATGAAAAATAACTTAGTCGTTCGTAGTTCACTTATGAAAACGAAATAGTGACGCAGATATTTCACTCTAATCCTTTTATCTATTCTCTCTAATAGCAAGAATGACAACCAGGTAGTTGCTTGACTAAGCTTTCAGCCCTAACTATATTCACTGTTGTAGCTTCTGAAAAATAGTCTCTTAATTTTTTGTCATCTTCTTCTTGATGGCCGGTTAATCCTAAAATATTTGCAAGTAAATCCCCTTGTGGGGTTTCAATCACTCTATAAGGGCACACTCTTCTAATTAAGGGGCCTGTTACAACATGGACTTCTTGTGCTCCAGCATCCATTAGCTTTCTAATACCTCTAGCTAAAGTTCCTCCACTTACAATACCCCGATCTACTAACCCCACTCTTTTTCCTTCTACCACTCCTTGAATTACTGAAGCATGATAATACCATCCTTGGCCGCTTCCATCATGTCGGGTAACTCGTCGATCCATATCAAACGTTATTCTTAACGGTATGTTGCTTTCTTCTGAAAAACCTTGAGCGATCATTTCACCCGATGCAGGTAGATAAGTCACAAGGTCCATTGAAGGAATAGTGATGCTTCTAGCTAAAGCACGCCCAACTTCTTCTTGTAACCCCCCATAACTTACTTCTAAATCCATTCTTAAAGAACTTGGCTTTTGATGAAAGAATGTGCAAGGTAAAGGTTTTGAAGCTATGTGACCATTTGGTATTTTTACATGAGGGACGTAATTCATTAGATCAAACAATGGCGCGTATTGCGGGCCAAATTTTGTTACGGCTCCGGTTGGGACTGGGTGAGGGGTTGCATTTACAAATTCCAAGGCACTTGTCTCGGAAGCTACGAAAATACCCCCTTTTGTTCGTTCGGTAGTGCCAACCCCCCAAACCAAAGGGCTTCTTCCCTTATGACCCTGCGCAACATATAAGCTATCTTTTAGCAACATCATAACTGAAAAATCACCTTCTAACTTTCCGCACGCCATTAATAAACGTTCATCTAAACTCTTTAATGGAGAATCCAATCTTGGCTGTAAAGTTGCCATCAAATGAGGAAGAACTCCTACTTGGCAAGGATCTTCTGGAATATCCACTGCTCCTCTTTTTTCAAGAAACCGTTTAATGGCCCTATAATTATGGAGCTCGCCTTGTAAAGCAAAAGCAACTTGAGGTTCTATATTTTCCTCAAAAGGGCCGGTGTGAAGTCTTGCTAGAATCGGTTCGATATCTGAGGTATGTCCATTATGATTATGTCGACTGACATGGGCAATCGCCGCTATTTCGTCTAACTCTGGTCTTTTCTCTTGTTTCTCTGCCAATTTCCCCTTTTTTGTAGCATGAGCTTTGCGTAATGCTTTGATGTCAAAACTAGGGCCTATGTCATCAAATGCTACTCGATCTCGGAAGATGTCAACGCCATCATAAGAAACAATCGTTACATGTGTGCCCACATTGTGAGCTCGATGCGCCTGATCCCGGGCCATTCGAGCGGCTAATTCAGCTGCATGAGAAACTCCGACAACCCCCACTAATCCTTGCATAGCCCCCACTTCTTGGTCTTTATTTGAATGCTTCTGTTTATAACTTTTTGGTATCGTTTTTGGGAAAATGTGGGCTGGATGGGATTTGAACCCATGACAACACGGTGACTTAGTCAGTGTTATGCTGAATCTTCAGCCGTGTGCTCTTCACTGCGCACAATCGTGCGCTCAGCAGATTGGCCTCCCAGTCTGAGCTACCAGCCCAATCATCCTCGAGAACAAAAAGAGCATTTATAATGGTTTCGGCTTATAAAGGTGGGACTTTCGTAGTCTTTACTATAATCAGTAACGCTCATTGCAAGACTATCTTTGGCGTTACTGTATCCACAAAAAGCTGCGCTTTTTTGGGACAATAGAAATCATATTCCTGTGGTACAAAAAGGACTATATAAATATGTGGTGTCCTTTTTTGTACACCTATTTCTTTTATAAACTCGCTTTTCCCTTATTTGTGTGAAGCTCGTTTCCACCCTTAAGGAAAAACTGAAAACCTACACGAAAGAAAGCATTGTTTTCACCACACATGCGTATGAACAAGCGGTTTTTAGAGGGTTGAATATTGACGACATCAAGGAAAACATTATAAATCCAGAGAGACTAGCTTATGCTAAGCAACAACCTGCTCAGTACCCTAACGAAGAGAAGTACGATTGCTACTTTGGCTATACCCCTTTGTATTGTCATCGATACGTCCTAGTGCTAGGCAAAAAGTGCATTGTGTGCACCGTTATCCAAATCCATCGAAAATGGCAAGAGGCATTACATCATGAAACCTTTTAAATTTAGTTATGATCCAACTCAAGATGACCTGTTTTTGTACAGCCCAGTCTCTAAATCAAAAGGGAGCATTGAAATGGGCGACTTAATTGTTGATTATAATTCGGATAAGGAACTGGTTGGTATGCAACTCCTTCATGCCTCTACGATACTTCAAGAGCTTGCTGGAAAGACCGTAAAGAACATTCAAACGGTTTTATCCACTTTGAAAAAGTGCTCTTTTGCCATTAAAAAAACCAATGGCTTGCTTTTGGTTAAAGTCAGATTTGAAAGTGATTGTGGAGAAATGAGTTCTGTTTTTTCTCTTCCTAACTTACAAGCAATGAGCCCGGCTTTGACGTGTACCTAAGAAAGCACTTCTAATTTACCCTGACGGCCGGTGGTGAGCTGCCTATCCCCCTGCCATTCATTCACAAAGCCGTTTGTGATTTTAACCTTGGAACCCACTTTGACCTGGTCGACTTGTTCATTCCAAAGCGTTAATGTCATGCTGCCTGTGTCGTCCTTGATGGTTGCACTGGCTACTTTTCCTTCCTTTCCGAACTTGTTGAAGGCTCTTGCGGGACTCACCTCGGTGACTTCAGCTTCGATCTCGACATTACCTTGACGCACTTGAAGCTCAGCTATTTTCATGATTAAAGGAGAAAGAAAGGGGTATATAAAGGTTTTTATCCTCTATTTTAAACCTGAAAAAGAAGAGAGATCTAGGAATAACTGCTTCACTACTTGTGCCAATTCTGAAATTTTAACTCGTTTTTGTTCTTCAGAATCTCGATCTCGGATGGTGACGCTCTGGTCGTTTAACGAATCAAAATCAATGGTAATGCAATAAGGAATGCCCATCTCAGCGGCACGGAGGTAGCGCTTGCCAATGGCAGCTGTTTCGTCGTAGAAGCAAATAAATTCTTTGTTTAGCTCTTGATAAAGTTCTTTTGCCATTTTAGTCAACTCTTCTTTTTTCAGCAAGGGGAAAACGGCGGCTTGGATGGGGGCCAAGGCAGAAGGAAGTTTAAGGACCGTTTTGCCTTCTTCTTTGTCTTTTTTATTGTAGAAAAGGTCTAGAAGAGCGAATGTAGGACGATCAGAACCGAAAGCAATTTCCAAGATGTGCGGAACGAATTTCCTTCCGGAAGCCTCATCCAAGGCTTCTAATGTTTTCTTACTTGCCGCGGCGTGCTGTTTTAAATCGTAGTCCGTGCGGTCGTGAATGCCGCAGCACTCGGTCCAGCCAAAACTGCGCAGATCGATTTCCAAATCCCATGCGTCATCCGCATAAAATGCTTTTTCATCCGGCGCATGCTGACGAAGACGCATTTTGTCCTCTGGAATGCCAATTTCACGGAATACTTGATAGGCCATGAATACCGTCCAGGCATAGGCTTTGTTTTTGAGCGTACCTGTTTTGATCGCATCGCTGAGTGTGGTCGGCTTTGGCTTTCCTTTTTCTTGCTCTTCGGCTGTCCATAAAGGTAAGGATTGGTCTTTGACTTCTTCAAATTTTTCCCATTCATTTTTTGTTTCAGGATCCACAAAGACCTGGGCCTCTGCCTGCGTGAATTCTCGCATGCGCACGACGTGTTGCCTAGGAGAGATTTCGTTTCGAAAGGCCTTACCAATTTGAAAGACTCCGAATGGCAGCTTTTTACGGAAAAAGTCGTAGTAACGAATGAAGGGGAGATACGTGGTGGTGGCGGTTTCACCCCTCACGAAAGCAGGTGTATCTAAACCCATCGTCACAGGAATCATCAATGTATGCTGCAAAATTCGCTGCTCAAAATCAGAGCCGCAAGAAGGGCATTTCATCTTCTTTTCTGCTATGAACTTTAAGAAATCATCTTTATCCACGTGAACGTCCGGAAATTTATCTTGGATCAGATGATCCACTCGGTAACTGGCTTTGCATTTGCTGCAAATGACCATAGGATCTTTGAATCCAGCTACATGACCTGAGGCTTCCCAAACCACTTTGGGCGTGATGATGGGACACTCCACTTCAAAGAAACCATTTTGTTGAAAGGCAGTGCGAATTCGGTTTTCCACTTTGTTTTTCAGCAACTTGCCTAATGGCCCATATTCGTAGAAACCGGCGAGTCCCCCATAGATTTCCGGGCTCGGACCCCAAATAAAACCTCTCGATTGCATGAAAGCGGCTAACTCCTTTAAAAAATCCTTCTCCATCCCCCCTGTTACCGACGAGGGATTTAAAAATATAGTGGTTTACTAAGCTTTCTTCCAGAAGTAATGAAAATATTTCATGAAAGATTCTTTGATTTCTTCAGACTCTAGCACAAAGGCAAAGGGTTGTTTAGACCAAAGAATCTGTGTTACTTTATTCCCAAAAATAATGATGATTAAAGGAGAAGCAAGGTTTTTAGGAAGAGCGCAGTATTGATAATGGCTTTTTTTATGAGCTGTTTTATCGCCTGGTTTAAGCCCTTCTAGCCAAGTCCCATGATCTACTAGGTCATACATCATGTGTTTTTTTTCTACTCTTCGAGCCATCCAGTGGTTGAACCATACTTTCAAGTTGGTATTATAAACGCTGCTGTTGCCGCCAATCCAGAAGGATTCTTTATAATTCAATATCTCTTCGAGCAGTGCTTTTAGAGCTTCGTTTCCCCGATAGACTTCTGCCCTTATATTTGGCTTTGAGAGATTGAACATATTGGTGATTTGGGAAGTCTCTTTTTCTAATGTGTCTAATGCTGTTTTTTTCCTCTTAATTTCCTCTATAATATTGTTTGGACTTGTGCATTGGTAGGTTCTTTTTCCATTTTCGAGTGTATAGCTGATAAACCCTCTTTCTATTAGTTTGTTTAGGATATCGTAAATGTTTCTTCTTTCAATGCCTGTTTTTTCGTGAATGCTGTTTAAGGTTGAGGTCCCTAACTCAAGTGTGGCAGAGTATACTGCAATTTGACCATCACTTAACCCCAATTCTTTAAGATTTCCTAGGTTCATGTTAGTCTTGTGGGTTTCTTACTATTTAAAGTTATGGTATTGTAGGATACCACAATTATTGATATACTGTTGTATCTTTAACTATTCAATGATAACAAAAATGATGGGTGGTTTTATTGCGCTTAGCCTTGTTTTTTTAGTAGCCTGCGCTTCACAGCCTTCGGATACGATTCGCATTGGTGTCGTAGCCCCCTTCACAGGCGATGCAGCAGTATATGGTCAATCCACGGAGCATGCCATTAAGATATTAAGAAACGAACTCGATCCTGCCCTGAATCAAAAATTGGAGATTTACTATGAAGATGCTTGCCTTGCGAAAGAAGCCATTAACTCTGCCCATAAGCTTGTTGATGCGAATCATGTCGACATCATAACCGGTGTATTCTGCATTGTGGGAGTCGATCCCATTGTTTCACTCACCAAACCCCTTCAGATTAGTGTGATGATGACCGCTGCTGTGCCAGATACGATTATTCACTTACAAGGATATGTGTTTTCTCCTAACTCAGCCATCCAAGATGAAGCGGAAGCCCAGGCTGAGTACGCTTATCATACAATTGGAGCTCGAACCGCTAGTGTACTATGGATGAACTCTGATTTCGGACAGAATTATAATAAGTATTTTAGCGCTAAATTCGATCAGCTTGGAGGTACGATCTTAAGCAATGAACCCTTGGAATTCTTTGGAGCGGACTATCGAACCGAGCTTACCAAAGTCAAAGCCAACAACCCTGAATTTTTACTCCTTGTTCATTTCGGAAACCAGATGGGTATTTTATTAAGGCAAGCCAAAGAATTAGGAATGAACCTTCCTATTATGGGAACTTACGAGTCGGAAGATCCCACCATATTGAAGATAGCTGGAAAGGGTGCTGAAGGCCTGTTACTCACCTCACCCATCGGAAAGGATAATAACCCTGTTGCTGATCGCTTCCGAAATCAGTACCAAGAATTATATGGACAACCTCCCACGACCATCGCCGTCATGGCCTACGATGCGTTGAAATTGCAAATTGAAGCCTATCAATCCTGTAAAGGAGACAAGGCTTGTATGATCGATTATCTCTATAAGGTGAAAGACTATCAAGGCGCTAGCGGCACGTTTTCTATTTCACCTCAAGGAACGGCTAAAAGAACGTTTGTATTCAAACAAGTACAGAATGGACAGTATGTTGTTCTGCCCTAGAGGATCTTCACATCTTTCAACTTTCTAAAATCATTATCGCCTGTGACTAATATTAGTTTATGATGCTGTGCGGTGGCGTAGATGAGGGCGTCCATGGCGGCTAGATTATGAATGATCGACAATTCAGCAGCTAGGTTGCATATCTCTGTGGTTGGGACTAAAAGTGGGCCTCTTTTTGCCATTATAGATATGGCTGTGTGCACATCCTCTGGCGATAGTTTTTTTTGAAGCATTTTCTTCTTTACTTCAAATAAGGTTAGGGCAGAAGTGAAAACCTTTGCTGATTTTAAGATGTCTTTCGCGCGCTCAGATTCTGCCAATAAATAATCGATCCATACAGAGCTGTCTACTAAATAACTAGAATCGATCATGCTTGTCTCTAAGCCCTTCGAGCATCGCCTTTCGAGAGACTTTTCCTTTAAGTAATCCCCAACCTGACTTGGGTAAGGTATGCTCCTTTTTGATGAGCGTTTCGATCACTTCATCGTACGAGGCTGCTTTGTACTGCTCTCGGAGTCTTTTTAGCCATTCGATGGTGTCGTCTTTGACTTGAATCGTGGTCGTCATGAGCTATAGCACTATAGCGCTATATATAAATCTTTCTACGTCGTCTTCCGTACAAACTTAGAAACGGTAAATGCCACAGTGTACTCTTCTGGTTTGAGCTGACCGGATGGGGAAGGAGAGACTTTGCCCATGCTGATCAAGTAATTGTCCACGTACTGGCCTTTTCGCTCGGTCGTGCTCAGGTCAAATGAACCCAAGTCTTTTCCACTCTTTACGACTTTGACTTCAACGGTGACACGGCCTGCCCAGACACAAGAAACACCAACTGGACAACGAGAGTCCTCCTTTACCTGGATGAATTTTATAGCTAAAGCCTCTGAAGTGATTCGTGCTACTTGTCCAATTTGCAAGAGAAATGAACTATCTAAAAACGCTTCGGTTTCAATGGATTGAGATGGGGGGAGTGGTTGGGATTCTCTCCCCTCTATGGGTTGAGTTGGAGTTGTAATTGGAGGGGTAGGGCTTGGAGTCACAGGTGCCTCTTTTTGAATCACTTGTCTTTCTGCGACCTGTATCTGGCAACTAAGTAACAACATCATCATCATCATCCCAATGAGCCAGAACGTACGCATTTTATATTTAAGCTGTTGCTATTTAAAAACTTATTTTTTCTTCGGCTCATCTGAGAGCCAAGCCACTTCTTCTTTTTCCAGACCCAATTGCTCCCCTACTTGCTTAGCAAATGCTTTATTCTGTTTGCATGCCGAGATGAAATAAGGCAGTGAGGATCTCAAAATACGTTTGGAAGAAGCATGTGTGTGCTTGGCTAACTTTGAAACAATCGCTTTTCTCTTTGCATTGCGCTGATTCGCTTGCCATATCTTTAACAGGCGCATGGTTGGCTTATACATTGTAACTTCCCTGTATTTTTCGTCTTTTGCCAATGCCACCCCAGCCGATAATAGGTCATAACAATAGACATAATAACGGTAATGTTGCCAACGACGGATTCGCCCAAAAAACATGTCAGCGACACTTACTGCGTCGTACGCCCGCTGCAAATCTCTTGGCTTCATGTATTCTTTTGCAATGTTCTCATCCATCCACAGAAAGACTTTATTTACGTCTTCCTCTACGCCTTCTAAGGCTTCCCTTGCTGTTTTAGGGTCTAAGGTTTTAAAAATCTTTACCAACGCCTGAATCATACTTTCTGATCGTTCGCGCTCGCCTAAACTTAGTACGCTGTCCTTTGATATTTTTTCTCCTGCCAAGGACTGTAGGTCATTCAACGCTCCTCGAACGTCCCCCCCACAACTCCTAGCCAACATACGAAGAGCGTCTTCATCGAACTCCACTTCTTCTTTAATACAGATGGGCTTTAAAATCTCCAAAACCGTTTCCATGGATAATGGCTTCATTTGGGCTAGGTTGCATTTGTATGTAATGATGTTAAACCGGTAATCATACGGATCGTTTGCCGTGAGCACAATGGGAAAAGCACTGGATTGGATGAGACGGGCAATTTCCGGGACCCCTCCTCGATCCGCGTTCCCTGCGAGGCCGTCCATTTCATCGATGAGGATGAGTTTGGGGCGATTGAATAAAGACATTTGTTGAGAAGCGCTTCCCACGATTGAGTTTAGACCTTCCTTATTTCTCACATCGGAAGCATTGACTTCAATCAACTCCAGATTATTCTCCCTTGCTAAAGCACACACCAGCGCTGTCTTTCCCACTCCTGAAGGACCGAACAATAACAATGCTTTTTGGCCGGGCTGATAATTTTTAACGTAGGCTTTTAATGTCTTTATGGCGTTATCCTGTCCGATTATTTCGCTTACTTTACTCGGTGTGTACTTACGAAACCAAGGTAAGACATTCATGAAAATAAGAAAAGAAGAAGAGCTTAAAAGAGTATCTAATTCCCATACGTTAATCGATTTCTTGATGCTCGTAAGGGCAGTCCAGGCATGCGTTGGCCGTATATTTGGCGTGGAATGGACCCGGGCCGATGAATGCTGTACGTGTCGGGAACATAGCCTGAAAAGCCGATGTTTACTCGACTGCCACGGTTGTAAGGATCAAAATAAGGGCCACTGGGAGAGACTTGCTTAACCCCCATGAACACTCCTGCACCATAAGAAGGTGCAACTAAAGTATACTGACTGCGGGAGGTATATTGATTCAGTTGGGTTCCACGATGAAAAGACAAGCCATCTGCTGAAACCATTGTTGCCATCCAAATCAATACTATCCCTGCTGTGATCGCTTTCACTTTTTTCACCTTTAATTCACTCGCATCATCTTACCATCGACTAATTCATGATTGGGTCTTGAGCCTCGCACGTACTGTCCTAATTTCTCTTGGTGAACGATGCTCAAACCTCGTTCGTCGCCCAAGCGGTTCTTTGCAGCATACACACTGAACGGGCCTCTATGACGGTAATAATTACCCAAACCCACATACCAAGATGGGGCATAAGTGAAACTTGCATACCTTGCTGGAATGACTTGTTGTCCTTGGCTGTAACTTGTGCCTTTAATTGAAATCCCCTCCTTAGTTCCTGTTCCTGCAGAAGGAGAACGAACCTGGTAACAAGAAGCACAGGCCAATGTGGGTTGCTCATAACCCTGCTCCTGGCCAAACCCTAAGGGTGTGGCAGAGCCTGCAAAAGCCCACGCATTTATCATCAGCATGAACCCAACTCCTAACCAAACAAACATCTTCATGAGCCACCTCTCATCATAACATAATACTTCAATGACTTCGGACCATACGCAAGCCGAGAACGCGCTGACTCTCCCTTGCTATTGATCGCGACCATGCGATACTGGCTGAGCTGATCGGCATTCGGTGCTCGGCGGTAATATCCATTTACATTATCCAAAAACAAAGGATTGTAGGTTTGACCCACCGGTCTGGGAATCAATACCCAATGGCCATTGTTGTTCGACCATTCATAAGGTAAGCCACTGCTGGGATCGTAATAAGTTGGACGATTCAGATCATACCAGCTTCCATGCCCTGGTTGGATTAAGGCAGAAGCAAGCTGTATCACTAATAAAGAAACTAAGCTCACCTCTTTCCACATGCTCAACGTTCACCTCTATTCTCTATTCATAGCCATAACAGCTAAGATCGGTTGTGACGTAATAATACCCGTCATGCTTAAACATGTCACAGGAATACTTGAATGAAGAAGGCATCACATAAGGCAAACGGATCTCATATCGATTTGAAATAGCTGGGATGAACTTCTCTGCGTAATATAATTTTAAGGGCTTTGGATGCCAAGCATCTGGAAACAACAATTGACCATGATGAATCAAGTCATACGAGCTATATGTTTTTACTTGAGGGCTGATTTCCCCAGCATAGTGCGCTTGCACGCTAGCTATCATTAACAAGAACACGGTCCAACTTAAGGCTAAAACCATCTTACGCATATAAAACCACCTCGGTGTTTTCTCACACTCTTTCCTTTAAGCATGACTTACCCATATATATAACTTACGATGAGGACACCACGACCCGGCCTCGAACCCAAGAGTATAGTGGGTCGTAGTAATCATACGAGCCCTCTTGGTTGAACTGCTTACTGAACGACTCGCCAAAGATTAAAGAGCCTGAGTCGAATGACTCGCTTGACCCTCTAGCGGATTTGATCACATGAGGAAACCCCTCTTTACTCCTCCAAATCACCGTATCCCCCACTTTGACTCTTACGGTAGAAGGCAAGGCGGAGTTTCCTTTAAGAACAACCTCTCCGTCATCTAAGTCGTAATATTGCTGTGCATAATGATCTGGGTAGTATGCCCAAGGAAAACGGTCACCTGGATCGGGCTGAATGGCATAGCCAGTCGCTAAGATGGGGAAGGGCCTGGGAGCATAAGAAGCTTGAGGATGATACGCTTGGGAGTAATAAGAAGGGAAGTAACGCTGCGAATAATGCATTGGAAGATAGGGGTTCTGCACGTACCTTGACTGGCCCCAAAAGGAAGGAAACTGACTGTAACGATCGTATTGATATCGGTTGTACTGATCCAGCTCCCAAGGCGTGTACGCCTCTACTGATAAAATGCATCCTAACACCAAAAGGAAAACCAGTAGCTTCTTCATATAAATCACCTCCTAGGGTGATAAAAATGGGAAGCTAAAGAAGTACTTAAGGCTTACTCCTTCTCTGCGAGCTACGATGCTGTGCACCTCTTAGCAGGTGCGATTCGCGAGCGGGGCAATGATGCTACACAGATCAAAGAATGGCTCTATCAGATGCCTGAATATGACGGAGCTCTTGGAAAATATCATTTCGACGAGAATGGAGATGAGATTGGTATCCAAGTCGAGCTAAGAGTGGTGAAAGATGGACAGGCAAAGAAAATCAAATAATTCTAAATGCGGGCGGCAGGATTCGAACCTGCGTAAGCACTAAGCTACACGGCCCTGAACCGTGCTCGTTTGGTCTGAAACCGGTGGTTTCTGAAAACTCGAAATCCCGGATTTCGATTTGACCGCTCCGACACGCCCGCGCAACGATTAAGACCCGAAACCCATATAAAAGGATTTGCCTTATTCTTACTATGCGAACGTTGATCTGTCCTAAGTGCGGCGACACGAAGATTGCTACTTTTGCCTCTCAAAGTGGTTTACTTGGAGGGGGTGTTCAGCCTCAACTGGAATGTAGGTCTTGCGGGTTTGTCAGCTTTACCTTTCCTGAGATTGATAAAGAAAAGACCGCAGCGTTTCGAAAACAAATTAGAATCTAGAAAGCTTCTTTAATGCTCTTAGATCTTTATCTAAAAGGTTTTTCTTCTTTTTAGGCTTTGCTTTTGAAGGTGCACTCGTAGATTTGGGTTGTGGTTTAGGAGCTGGTTTTACAGGGGCAGGCTTAGGCGCTACTCTTGCAATAGGGGCCGGTCTTGTGACTGGCATTCCGCTACTGAACCGGCTGAATAAGCGCTCTCGTTCCAACCTTCTTCCTAAATCTCTTCGTAATATATTTGCTTGCAATGGGTGTGGAGGTGGAATTGGTGCACTGGTTGGTTTAGGGGGAAGTGGCTTTGGAGGAGCTTTAGGGCCAGGCATGCTGTTTTCGTAGATCAGATAGCCTGCTCCTCCCACAATGAGCAACAATCCAAAGAGTAACGTTAGGAAAGGACCTAGAGGCATTTTGTTCACTGGATGGCTTTTTGAATCCCGGGGATTGGTGCCTGCAAGATATTCTTGTAGATTTGTGAAGCCATCTGCATCTGCATCTTGGTTTGCATCGGTTGGATCATTGATGTTTAAGTTGTATTTAATCTCCCACCAGTCTGGCATCTTATCCTTGTCTGTATCCTTGTTTTTGTCCTGAACACAAACGCCCCCCTCACAGAACCTACTTTGACAGTCATTGTTGTTGGCGCAGGATTTACCTGCCTGACAAGGCGGACAATTGCCACCACAATCTTTGTCTGACTCTTGGCCATTTCGGTACCCATCTGCGCAGGAAGGCACTCGGCAGAAACGATCGGGAGTGCAGTACCCTGAAGCACAATCCCCCCCATCAATGCATTTCTTACCTTCTTCGCATTTAGGACAATCTCCCCCACAATCAGTATCTATTTCATTTCCGTTTTTGGCTCCGTCCGTACAAGAAGGTGCCTTACAAATGCCTGCTTCGCAATAACGGCTTAAGCAATCGCTGTTGAGCGTACACTGCGACCCTTCTGGACAGCCTTGCGGGCAACCCAGGCCACAGTCTACACCCAATTCGTTTAAGTCTTGGAATCCATTTGTGCACGATTCTGGGATGACTACATCAATTACACGTGCTTCTGTGAATGAATTATTGTTGTTATCAAACACTTGGTAACAGAACTTCTGCGTTTGACTCACTTCTATATCTGTTCCGTAGAACTCAATCAAATTTGGAATGCAATTTCCGTCACGCTCTACATCTCCACGCAGGAAGTCTAGAGTACACCCACTTTCCCCATCTTGACAACCTACCACTGCCTTCTTAGCTGCCCGTTGAGGCAGAGGCTGGACCTCTAGGTTTCCTTTTGGTCGTACATTGTCACAAGCCACATCGGATGCTGCCAATACTTCAACCTCTCTTATAATCTCAAAACCGATATTGCCTGATCGATCAACCGGTTCTACTTTTAAGGTGTACATCTTTCCAGCGTCTAAGGTGGCTCCAATTCGAACTGATTTTTCTGTTCGCGTTGTATTCACAACGACTCTGTCTTGATCCAACAATGAAACCTTGAATGAAGTGGCATCTGAGCTATTGCCCTCTATCTCAAATTCAATTGCGCTTGTATCGCATGAAGGACTCTCAACAATAACATTGTCTATTGCTGGCGCTACCCGGTCTAGGGTTGTTGAAATGCTTGCCGTTCGGTCTGGAGAAGCTGTGGCACGACAGGTCGCTACAAAGGTATAGGTTCCGTCGTTCAAGCCATTGAATTGGAAGGAGTGCTGCTTTTGATCTGAAGTACTCATACCGCCTGAACGACTGGCCCCTTGGAATGAACACCCTGCTAACTTAGTTGTTTCCACTTTTAGATGGATGGGTTCAGTGTTTGTGAACGCTGGAGGACTAATTGGGATGATGTCTAAGGTATCATCCAGCTCTACTGTAACCGTTGCTGTTGAGGAGCTACTCAACCCTGCTAGGTTCTTGCAGATTGTGTTCACGTTGAAGGTGTGCAACTCGCTATCAAAAATAGCTCTGAAGTCGAAACGTACCGAGCGATCGTTCTTGTATGTGGAAGGGTCTGCTTCATCAAATAAGCCTATATTTGTAACCGTGCCATTGTCCATCGTACAGACTGTTGGATCGTCAGTTTGCACGCGTAAGTCTGAGAATTTTGCACCCCGGTCTGTTACCCGATTCGGGTTGAATGCAGCTTGAATTACCGGAGCAGAAGTGTCCACATTTACATTAAACGTTTTGAACAATTCTCCTTCACTGCTCGTTGAGGTTTTACACGCGATGAATAAATTTCCAGCGATGGAGCGATTGTCTAACGTATGATTGAACTTTAGTGAATTCAAAGGCCCATCATTGAATAATGCCCCAGCCGATACGCCGCTCAATGGAATTTGAGAATGCGTACAGAACATAGGCCAGGTGGTCTCAATCACTACCTTAAATGGAGAGCTGCTTGCCACACCCAGAGACGGAACTCGCAAGAAAGCATCAAAGTTCGGGACCATCACGTCGATGGATACTTGAGATACCTGGCCAAAGTCATCTTTACAGGTTACAAAGAGTGTTTTAAGAAGAACATTTTGCCCATCTATCATTACAGGGAACAAGTTGAATAAGTCATTTATTTGGACCTCGGTCTTTCCCTCATGGAAGGTTCTGAGCACTGTAGAGGATTCTCCGGTAAACAACTTGGTTTCATCCACACGGATGGTTTGCTCTTCGCTTAAACTACAGAAGGCTACGTTGTTTGTTTCCGCTTGTACAACCAAAGTCAGTAGCCCTGCGCTTAAACGATTCAATGCGGAGAAATCATGCTTCTTTGTTACTATTTCTAAAGACAAAGGAGATCTTT
>DATDWO010000009.1:0-43328 GCA_035289665.1 Candidatus Nanoarchaeia archaeon | reverse complement strand
GCCACTTTGCAAAAAATATCTGGTGATTTGGATTTCTTAAAGGATCGTATCGCACGGATTGAGACAGAAGTAGAAGAGATTAACTTAGACTTGCACCGCAAGGTCAAGCCTGAATACGCAGATAAGCTCAAAGCCATTGACAAAGGAAAGTTCTTATCTGAGAAAGAATTTGAGAAAGAGCTAGCCGAATGACTTCTGAATGGAAATACGAATACAGCGAACTTCTAACAAAAAAGCTCAAGAAGCTCAAAAAGAGAGGTCCTCATCAACTTGAAATCATTCTAAAGAAACGAGATGATGTTAAGGCTAAGATAGCCATGAATCCAGACCATTTCAAGAATCTCAGCAACGAACTAAGCGAGTTTAAAAGAGTCCATATTGACAAGCACTTCGTGCTTACCTTTAAAGTAGATAAGCAGAGTAAAACCGTCCACTTCGAAGACTATGACCATCATGACAATATTTACGATTGAAAACAGAGGGAATTTCGGCTTCAACTGTATCTTCCCTCCGGAGGCTTAAAAACATTTTTAAAGGAAAACCTATAAGGACTATAATGAAAGGGCGTTTTGCGATCATACTCCTCCTAAGCATTGTGCTGGTAACAGTACCAGCATCCGCTTTGGTTGATCCGATTGGTTGGGTCTTAGATCTCTTTAGTGGGAATTGTGGTAATTTTTATTACACAGAGGATCCTTCCTGCGGAAACGACTGTACAGACGACGAAGAATGTAAGCTTGCCACCCACAAGACAGGTACACATGGGGAGGCATGCTACCGTTGCAATCAAAAATGTTGGAGTGTTCCAGGTAGTAAAAAAGGGGATGGTTTTAAGGACGCGGCTTGCCGAGGTTCTTGCGAGTCACCGTCCGTGTGCAAACCTGGGCCGAAGGAAAACGGGTGCTTCTACTGCATGCACCCATGTGAGGATAACGATTTTTTAAACGATCCTCAGTGCGGAAATTGTCAGAGTTACAGGCAAGTTAAGTGCATGAAGGTAAAGGACGTTCCCGAAGGGACTTGCTATAGATGTATGGGTTGCGGCGGCGGGTTTCCGGAGGATTCAACATGCGGAGGTACCTGTAAGGCAAGAGAAACCTGCAAAGGAGAACTCACGCGTGTACATTTAAATCCTCTGACAGGAGAACCTATGATGTGCTATCGCTGCTTTTTGGAAAACTGCCCTGAAGGCACTTTCACAGCCGAGGATTGCGAGGCGTGTGGCTTAAACCGCAAGTGTGAACCAGTCGGATACATTGGCTCATTAGAGAAACCAGTAGGATGCTATCAATGCGGAGATCCAGCAAAGTGTCCGGAAGGATATTCTCCAAATTACATCGTGTGTAGAAATTGCTTAAACGGGGGATGTGAAACGAAAATGGTTTCTACAGGTTTCCTCGGTCTCGATAACACCTTCTGCTATAAATGCAAGAAGCAATGTCCAGAAGGCATGTACACTGATGATAACAAGCTTAAATGCTACGAAGGCTGCGAGAAACGTGGAATGATTTGTGATGACAACGGTCAAATATCAGTAGGAGTCACATCTTGTTTTCCTTGCACTTGTGGGTGGAGGCCTTCTTCAATGGCGGAATGCGAGAAAAAATGTGAAAGAGGCTTTTGTATTCCTCGAGGAGAGTGTTTTGAGTGTAAATATTGTCCTTCCGGAGAACAAAAAATAAAGGAGGACTGTGAAAAAAGTTGTGCTGGAACATGTGTTAAAGGAGAAAGCGGATGCTTTAAGTGCCAAACCTGCTCCGACCCTTCAAAATCCTTAAGGTACTGTCAGCGTTTGTGCAAAGGTTCATGCATCCCATCCGATGAGAGCAATTTGTGCTTTAACTGCATGCACTCGGAATCATCCAAACCCTGCCCAGAAGGGTCTTCCAATATTCTAGGCTGCAAGCAGACGTGTGAAGGTTCATGCGTCCCACTGGCTCAACGAAAAGAATGTGCTGTATGCATGCACTCTGAAACGCCTCCTCCATGCCCAGAATCCTCGATGCACATCTTAGCCTGTAAACAGGGCTGTGAAGGATCCTGCATCCCGTTGAAAGAGCGAAGTGACTGCGCCGTATGCATGCGCTCGGAAACACCACCTCCATGTCCAGAGACATCTGTCCACATTCTGGCGTGCAAACAATCATGCGATGGCACGTGCATGCCGTTGAAGGAACGAAACGACTGCGCTCAATGCGTTCGCACAGAAACGTCTCCCGTACCTCCACCATGTCCCGAAGGAACCAGCGCGGGAACCAATTGCTTACAAAGCTGCAATGGCTACTGCGCCGCCCATCCGGAGCGAAAGGATTGTGCTCGTTGCATGAGTTGTTCGGAATGGTGTAGTTGGAAAGGCTATTCAGCAACTTCGATAGATTACTCCGCTCAGATCGCTGCAGAGTTGAACAGCTTGCGCTGTGTGAGTGGGATACGGATTCAACACGCAGCCGGAATTCGTTCAGAACGATGCACATGCTATTCGACAGAAAAGCCTCAGATTTCAGTAGACAGTACTCCACCCATATGCGAAACCCCTTGTGGACCTGTGAAATGCGATTCTTCAACCACCTGTAGCTGTGGTGAAGGATGTACAATGACTGCGTCTTGTGGTTGGGGTGGCTGGAAGCGTTCGGGAGATGGATTCACAGCGGTAGTGGGAGGCAGCAGCCAATCTTCTGATTCAGGTAGCATGACAGGTCAAGCAATAAGATATTACGATTTCATCACTGGAAACACCGTCATGCGTCCTTCTGGCAAGTATTAGTTTAGATGGAAATTATCTAAAGGTAGCTCGTACAATCTTTACTTCTTCCACAGGCCGGTCATTCGCTCCTGTTTTTACTTGGGCAATACTGTCCACGACTTCCATGCCTTGGATGACTTTGCCAAAGACAGGGTGTTTTGGGTCTAAAAAATTGTTGTTCACCAGATTGATGAAGAACTGACTACCGCCTGTATTGGGGCCTGCGTTGGCCATGGAAATCGTGCCGCGGTCGTTGCGGTTATGATCGGTAAATTCGTCCTTAATGGTGTATCCCGGTCCACCCATGCCTGTGCCGTCCGGATCGCCACCTTGAAGCATAAATCCCTTAATGACTCGGTGAAAAATCACGCCATTGTAAAAGCCTTGACTCACAAGTTTTTTGAAGTTGCCAGCAGTAATAGGCATGTCTTCAAATAATTCAATAACAATGTCGCCTTTATTGGTTTGTACTACAACGGTGTTGGTTTCCATGGGTTTTTCCTCGCTTTCAGATACAGTTAAGTCTAAACTGGGCTTATCTGGCACCGCAGCTTCAGGCGGTGGAACTACCTCAGCAGGTACGGTTGGAAGTTCTAAAGTGGGTTCTACTGTATGTTTTTCTATTGTACTCGCTGGATTCGAAGTTGTGTGTGGGGTGCACCCGATAAATAGGAGGATAAAAAGCAAGCCAATGTACTTGTACATAAGCCTGTTTTTTCACAAGGCTATTTAAATTTTTTGTTGTCGCCTCATAGAAAGGTTTATATAGTTTAGGGGTCCAGGATGAAGCATACCATGACTGATGTTAAAGTGTATTTTGAAAATCTGCATGACGATGAAAAGTACGCTTGGTTGGCTATGGTGGTGGGCTTTATTTTAGTCATTATTGCGATCATACTATGGTAACCATTCATGTTTGGGGAGGCTTGTGAGTGTGGGGCAGCAGGAAGTCTATGATTTTTTAATGAAGAACAAAGGGGGTTGGTTTACGTCAAGGGAAATCTCAGAGAAATTAGGGGTTTCCATTGGCAGCGTTACGATGTCTCTTAAAAAATTAAGAAAGACCAACATCATCAAGTACCGCAACACCGGCAAAAGAAACACCTTCCAGTATAAAGTGGGGCGTTAACTTTATATAGTTCCGTTTTCTCCAAGCTTTTATAAATTAATAAAGGTGGTAGTATGAAACAAAACGTGAACATAAAAACATTTTCTTCTCGCACAACTACCACTACGACCGTATAGGTCGCTCATTTACCCTTCGTTTTTGCTTATGTCAAAAACTACGATATAAACAGTTATAAGCAGTTTTTGAGCATGCTCAGAATTCCACCCAAGCTTAAGATAAAAGGGGGAATTCTGACAAAATACCAAAAAGCATATTAAACAAACTACTCGACAAGGAGGATTAAAATGGCATTTATGGATGAGGATCAAAAGGAATTTCGCGCTAGTTTCTGGCATACAGCAGCTCATTTGCTCGGCCACGCCGTCTTGCAGTTATACCCAGACGCTAAGCGTACCATTGGCCCGGCAATTGACAGCGGCTTTTATTATGACTTTTTCCAGGAAACTCCTTTCACACCAGAGGACTTAGAAAAGATTGAAAAACGAATGCAGGAAATCGCAAAAGGAAATCACCCGTTGTTCCGAGAAGACAAGTCCGCATCAGAGGCCAAAGAGTTTTACAAAGGCAATCCGTTCAAGTTGGAATTGATCGATGAATTTGCGCCTGGCGGTCAAGGCACGCTTTCATTCTACTGTCATGCCGACTACAAGGACTTATGCAAGGGCGGCCATGTAGAAAATACAGGCGAAATCAAGGCCATCAAACTGCTTAAAACCTCAGGGGCTTATTGGAGAGGAGATGCTAAAAATCAACAGCTCCAACGAATTTACGGCATCGCTTTCCCATCCCGAGATGAACTTAAAAACTACTTAAAACAACTCGAAGAGGCAGAAAAAAGAGATCATCGAAAGATTGGTAAAGAGCTGGATTTATTCAGCTTCCATGAAGTAAGCCCTGGAAGCCCTTTCTTTCACCCCAAAGGCACTATTGTATACCTTACATTGCAGAATTTTTTGAGAAGCCTATATCCCTCATGGGGTTACCAAGAAGTCATCACTCCCTTGATTTACGATTGCGAGCTTTGGAAGCAGTCTGGCCATTGGGAGCACTACCGTGAAAATATGTTTGAGGTAAAGATGGATAGTCGCGACGCGGCAATGAAACCTATGAACTGCCCAAGTCATATCATCATTTACAAAACGAATCTTCGCAGCTATCGTGACTTGCCTCTGAGGATAACTGATTTTGCAGCTTTACATCGCAATGAGTTAAAAGGTGTATTGGGGGGGCTTACCCGAGTTAGAAAATTTTCGCAAGACGATTGCCACGTATTCTGCACCCCTGAACAAGTGAAAGGAGAAATTCAATCGCTCATTCGTAACGCTCAATACGTATACGAAAAAGTGTTCGGATTCTGCTTTCATGTGGAATTAAGTACAAAACCAGAAAAGGCGATGGGAGATCCTAAGCTTTGGGAAGTCGCAGAAAAATCATTACAGGAAGCATTAGATGAGAGTAATGTCAAATACAAAATCAATCCAGGCGATGGTGCCTTTTACGGGCCTAAAATCGATTTCCACATTAAGGATGCGCTAGGTAGAAGTTGGCAATGCGGAACAGAGCAATTGGATTTCCAACAGCCTGAGCGGTTTAACGTCGAGTATGAAGGAGGTGACGGGAAGAAACATAGAGTCGTAATGCTGCACAGAACAGTACTTGGATCTCTTGAGCGGTTCATGGGTGTTTTGATCGAGCATTACGCAGGAAGATTCCCTTTATGGCTAAGCCCTATTCAGGTCAAAGTGCTTAATATCACCGACAACCAGCTGGGCTATGCGACAAAAGTCGTAGAGAAGTTAAAAGAAGCAGGTTTACGTGTAGAGCTAGACGACCGTTCCTTAACATTAGGTAAGAAGATCCGTGAAGCACAGCTTGAGCAAGCGAATTTCATTGTTGTAATCGGTGATAAGGAAGTGCAGGAAAACAGTGTAAACATCCGTTCTCGAGATGCAGGGGTATTGGGTTCTAAAGAAGTGGATGTTTTCATCACCGAACTGCTCGAAGAAGTTAAAAAACGGGCTTAACGCCTTTTTTTCTTTTTTCCTACTTTTTTTACTCTTTTTGCTTTTTTAGCAGGTTTTTTAACCTTTTTAGCGACCTTTTTCTTGGGTTTTGAAGCCTTTTTAGCCTTTTTCTTTGGCTTTTTAGCCTTTTTCTTTGGCTTTTTAGCTGTTTTCTTCGGTTTAGAGGCTTTAACAGGTTTTTCTTCCTCTTCATCATGTTTTTCTTCTTCTCCTTCTTCCTCGCCAATAGGCTCTTCTTCTTTCTTTTCTTCTACAGCCTCATCGTACCCAGCCATGAACGCCTCTTCTTCAGGCGAAATTTCGTCATCTTTAACCAGCTCTTCTCGAGCATTGTCATCATATACCTCGTCAAACTCAATTTTCTCTTCTGGTTCCTCTTCCATAGTTCTCCCTGGAGCGTGGTTTTATTTAAAGATTTCGTTCAGGAACGGGTCGTCGAGGAAGGGACTTGTTGCCTAATCAAGACCTGCTCTTCACCCTAGAATCATAGTCAATTGAAAGAGAATGGCATTCTCTTTCTAGAGTTGTTCATAATCTTTATATACTCTACCGTCGTCAAACTCTTTATAATTGAATCGAGGTGAGCGGTATGAATGCATTAAAACATCATCGGATAGCGAAAAAAGCAGCTTCACTCAGTGTGAGGGCTTTGTTGAAGATGGGCCATGTGGTTAAGGCCTTGCATCAGAGGGGTTACGATGAAAAGGCAGCCAAGTTGCTGCTTGCCACATCCAGGCGCCTAGTGCAAGAAGCCAGTCGATTGGAGCGAGAAGCAAAACGGGCAAAAGGAAGTAAGCCTAAGAAGAAAGGAAGAGCTAAAAAAAGAAGTAAGAAGAAGCGAAGATGAGTGCAAAAGAAGGCGATTGTGTAAAGGTGGTTTGTAAAGATGAAACTGTTGAGGGTATTTTATTGCCTTCAAAGGAGGAGTTCGTCGGAATTAAGCTGAAGAGCGGTTATAATTTGGCCATTGGCCGTTCTCGAATCATAAAGACCGAACTGGTGGAACCACGTACACCTAAGCCGGTAGAGAAAAAAGTAGTAAAGCAAGTCTCCGGCCTTCCAGTCATTTCCATTTTACACACTGGAGGCACCATTGCTTCTAAAGTGGATTATGAAACAGGTGGGGTAAAGCCTTCCTTTACGCCAGAAGACTTAATTGAAATGTTCCCCGAGTTAGCTGCCATGGCAAACATTCGCAGCAGGCTCGTGGCGAACATCTGGTCGCAGGACATGCGTTTTTCTCATTACAACTTGTTAGCGAAAGAAGTGGAAAAAGAGATCCAGGCCGGCGCTGAAGGCGTCATCATCACGCAAGGCACAGACACCATCCATTACACTTCAGCCGCGTTGAGTTTTATTTTTGAATCCTTGCCCATCCCCATCCTGATAGTGGGCGCGCAGCGCTCTTCAGATCGAGGGAGCACAGATGCCGCATTGAACCTGCTGAACGCAGTGTATTTCATGACGAAAACAGATTTTGCCGAAGTGGGCGTTTGCATGCATGCGCACATGAGCGATACGGAATGTTGGATTTTGCCAGGCACCAAATGCCGCAAAATGCACACATCGAGACGAGACGCGTTTAGGCCAGTCAACAGCGAACCTTGGGCGTATGTGAATTACCTAGAAGAAAAAATAAAGTGGATAAAAAAAGAGTATAAGAAGCAGGAAAAAAAGACGCCTGTCTTAAAACTTTTCAATGAAAAAATGAAGGTGGGACTGTTAAAGCAGCACACAAACATGTTTGAGGAGCAATTCTCCTTTTTCTCGGATTACGATGGCTTGGTGGTTGAATCTACTGGTTTAGGCTGTATGCCGACTACGGAAAAAGACGAAATGACAAAAGAATCTGGAAAAATTTTGAAAGCACTGGCAACCTTGATTAAAAAGGGTATTACCGTGGCAGAAGCTCCTGAAACCGTCTACGGCCGTCAGAATCTGAACGTATACGAAGATCAACGAATCGCTAGAGACTTAGGAGTTTTAGGGCATTTGTGCGACATGACTCCAGAAACAGCTTTCATCAAACTGGCGTGGTTGTTAAGCAATTACAGTAAGAAAGAAGTAAAAGACTTATACGAAAAAAATATTCGGGGAGAGATTTCAGAGTGTTCTACGGATCATTTTTTGGTGTAACCGTATAATTTAAATGAATGCCTTGTGGATGAAGTGTATTGGATAAGCCCCGAACACCAAGACCGATCACTTCACAACCAGCATCCATTTTTCGTTGAAGAGGGATGCAATTAGGGAAAAGCGCGTTCAGGGTCTGTGATCCAAATGAATACGACAAGAAATTGAGTCCATCATAATCTGTGCAATCCTGAGGACCGACAAAGGTAAGAATGGCATGTTGCCCGATAACCGTTAAACGTGGCAAGCGAGCAGAATCATGGGCAGGTGCAGCTAGTATTCCAAGGCGCCGTGCTTGAAGTTCTAGCTGGCTGTAGTTGTCTCCAGCATCCTCACATTCTTCCAACGTAAAAACATGGTGATTAGCTTCTTGAAAGGTAATGGAAAATACACAACGATCGTCATGACAGTATAGCCGAGGCTGTGTTTTTTCAGGGTGCTTAACCCCATAATCCAATAAAGGTCCTACGGTGGAGCGAAGTTGATATTCCAGGCTGTCAGTTGCTTGGTCCAATCTTTGTAAGAAAACCCGAACAGTTTCTGGATCAGGGAGCATGGAAACTTCATCCTGAGGCAAGTCTATTTTGTTAGGTAAATCAGGAGCAAGTGGTGTACTCGGAGTGGAGGAAAGTAGGCCGGTAAGGATCCAAGGCAAAGAGACTCTCATATTTATAGGGTGAAAAAGGAGTAGAATTTAAACGTTAGGGAAAGACTCTGTCCTAATTAGAGTGTTTATATGTGTTTTACCTATAAATATAAAAAGGAGCTTTAGCTAGGGAGAACATGCCTTTAGACTATGTTAAGCTGGGTTTTAAGTGCGGCTTGGAAATCCACCAACAATTGGAAGGGAAAAAACTGTTCTGCAGCTGTCCAACTGTGATTCGTAAGGAAGAGCCAGACTTCATAGTGAAACGTCGTTTGAGGGCTTCAGCAGGGGAGTCAGGCGCCCGAGATCAGGCAGCGGCATTTGAGCAGGCTAAGCAGAAGGAATTTGCCTATCAGGGATATTATGATTCAATCTGTCTGGTGGAATTGGACGAGGAGCCTCCACACAGTGTAAACCCCCAAGCATTGCAAACCTCCATTCAAATAGCCAAGCTTCTCAACTGCAAGGTAGTGGACCGAATCATTTTCATGCGAAAAACAGTAGTGGATGGAAGCAACACCTCAGCTTTCCAGCGCACAGCGTTAATCGGTCGGAATGGCCATTTGGAAGTAAATGGAAAAAAAGTAGGCATTGACACGGTTTGCCTGGAAGAAGAGGCTTGTCAGGTAATGGCGCGAAAAGAAAAAGAGGATGTTTACAATCTTTCAAGGTTAGGAATTCCGCTCATCGAAATCGCAACCGACGCTTCTATACATTCCCCTGAGGAGTGTAAGGTCGTTGCAGAAAAACTCGGTCTCATATTAAGGAGCGTTCCAGGAATGAAGCGGGGGATTGGAACGATCCGGCAAGATGTGAATGTCTCGATCAAGGGTGGCGCACGAACAGAGATCAAGGGATTTCAGGAATTTAAGGCCATTCCGAAGGTAGTTGATTTTGAAGTAACCCGGCAATTAGAATTAGTCAAACAAGGTAAAGAGGTTGAATCAAGTGTTCGAAAGGCAGAAGCGGATTTTACAACCACATTTTTGCGGCCCATGCCAGGTGCTGATCGGATGTATCCAGAGACAGACGTTCCCGTGATTATACCGAAAGTAGAAGAGTTAGCTAAAGTGGAATTATTAGAGGATAAAGCAAAGAAATTCATGGATCTGGGCATGGGCAAGGACCTAGCCATGAAAACAGTAAAGTCAAGCGACCTGGCCTTGTTTGAAAAGTTATTAAAATACGATAAGGTAAAGCCGGCTTTCATCGCAGAAACGTTGCTTTCTTATGATTCAGATGTAAAAAGTAAGTTCAAGGAAGCCGATCCTAAAAAAGTAACTGAAAAGCATTGGGAAGAGCTCTTCTCAGAGTTAAACGAGGGTAAGATTGCTAAAACGTCTATACTGGAAATTTTAGGAGAGGTGTGTACAGGTAAAAAAATGGACTTGAAGAAGTACGAGCTCATATCCGAGGATGAATTAAGAAAAGAGATGGGGAACTTGGTGAAAGCCAATCCTTCAGCGCCGTTAGGAGTATTAATCGGCAAAGTGATGGAGAAATACCGTGGAAAAGTGGATGGGAAGAAGGTAGCAGAATTAGCAAACAAGCTCAAGAGGTAATTATGCTAATGTACATACTCATTGGAATTGTTGTGCTTTTACTGTTATGGTATAAACTGTGGTTCTTACGCGATCCCGATCGCAAGATTCCAGCAGGAAATAACATCGTCAGTCCTGCAGATGGCCAGGTCATCAAAATCATGCCCTTTGACAACACGGAAATCATCGTCGAAAAAGGCCTCGCTGGGAAGATTAAAGTCTTGACCGAGGATGTGGCTTTAGAAGGCCATATAGTGAGTATTTTCATGAGTCCCATGAATGTGCATGTCAATCGGTCCCCGATAAAAGGCGAGGTAAAATACGTGAAGTATCATTCAGGGAAGTTCATGCCGGCCAAGCTTTTCGACGCCGTGTTTGAGAATGAAAACGCTCAAGTCTTGATCGTAAACAAGAACCTCCGGATCAAGGTCATCCAGATCGCAGGCATCCTCGCCAGGCGCATCGTCTCTTATCTAAAGCCCGGTCAATGGGTGGAGAAGGGCGAACGCATCGGTTTGAT
This sequence comes from Candidatus Nanoarchaeia archaeon, assembly GCA_035289665.1. Taxonomy (GTDB): domain Archaea; phylum Nanobdellota; class Nanobdellia; order Woesearchaeales; family SM23-78; genus JBBSWA01. The sequence goes on along the minus strand of DATDWO010000009.1, from coordinate 32,592 downwards.
CAAATTAGGGAGTCAGTGCACCTTGGTGCTTCCCAAGCAAGTGAAGCTCAAGGTCAAAGAGGGTAATTATGTGTATGGTGGTAGTACGATCATAGGATCTTTCTAATTACCATTTAAAAGAAATAAGGTTTATAAAGAAGATCGCTTTTGCTAAAATATGCAACATAAACCAGCCAAGATGAGGACAAAAATAGTTGCAGTTCCTTCTTCTGATCCATCTGAAATGCTTTACCGAGGTGCATTGAGAGTCTCATGGGAAGGAGGCACTTTTTTCCCACGAAAGACTCCTTTCAATGAAGTCATTGTTCCGATTCATATAGAAGGATTAGTATCAGAAGAAAGGCCATACCAAATAAGGAGAATAGAAGGATTTAGAGAGATTTCACCTAGAGATTCTGAAGTAATCGATCATGTTATTGCACGCGTTAAAAGGGCATATTTCAAAGAAGCTACTCTTAGAGAGCCGAGAAACCGACCTAATGAAATGGCGCAAGTGTTTCACCACGCTGCTCAGATAGATAGAGTGCTGCAACTTCTAGGAAATGACTGTACACAGTTTTTGTATGTAAACCGACAAATCTTGGTGTCTCACACCATAGTAAACCCAATCTATGTGGCAATAGAAGCTGCAAAAGGGGAAAGAGGAACTCCTGCTCTTTCTAAAGCTGGTAAAAATGAAACAGGACATTATCTTACACCCTCCAAAGGCTGACATATAACAGACTAAGTTTAGAAAGCTTTTTTAATAGAAACCCTTCCTTAAGAGGATGGCAAAGTATCCTTCTATTTTTCAAGTCACTCTTCCAGACATCATCACGTTCCTAAACGTCTCGTTAGGCTTTTCGTCCATCGCAGCCTCTGCGCTAAAGCAATGGGATGCAGCGTTTATTTTACTGATTGGAGCGATGGTCATGGATTATCTGGATGGAACCGTAGCCAGAGCATTGGATAAAATGTCCGAGTTGGGAACGAATTTAGATTCCTTGTCCGATATCGTGTCATTTGGTGCAGCTCCTGCTTTTTGGCTTCTTTCTCGAAATGGATTTGCTCCGGCATTGTGGGCGACAAGCGTTATTTTAATGTCCTGCGGAGCCTTCCGCTTGGGTAGGTACAATATTTTACACCAGGCAGTGAAAAAGGGCTGGATTGGAATGCCCATCACCCTAAATGCCTTAATCTTGCCGATAGCAGGGTATTTAACATCTGAGGTCAACATTTTAGCAGTCATCATGCTGGTTTCAAGCACCGCCATGGTGAGTTCAATGAAAGTGAAGAGGTTATTCTGATGTTCTGGAAAGTGTTGTATTTTTTACTGCCAGCTGCATTCGCGAATATGGCTCCTATTTTTTTCAAAGATACTTGGAAATGGCTTGCAGTTCCGATGGACGCAAACAAGAAATGGAAAGGTAAACCCATTTTAGGGAGCCACAAGACGTGGAGGGGTTTCATTGCCGGGATTGTTCTGGGCGTTCTCATTGCCTTTTTGCAGAAGCAGCTTTGGGAGGCAGGCATCGGAAGAGATTGGCTTCTTTTGGACTATGAAAACGTATGGTTCATGTTAGGTTTCTGGATGGGTTTCGGTGCCTTGTTGGGCGATAGTGTAAAGAGCTTCATCAAGCGCAGAGTAAATGTCAAGCCAGGCAGTCGCTTCATACCCTGGGACCAGATCGATTGGATCTTAGGCAGTTTGATCTTCGTTTCCTTATTCGTGCAGGTTCTTCCATGGCAAGTCTGGGTTTGGTGGCTCGTCATCGGCTTTGTGGGTCACATCGTCATTCGTCACATCTCCTACTGGCTAAAGATGAACAAAGAGAAATGGTAAAAAATGGGAGACATCAACTGGAAGAACAAGTGTTGGGTAACCACCATCTATTTAGTGAAAGACAGTAAAGTGCTGTTGACCTGGAATAAGAACTTACAAACCTGGATTCCCGTCGGGGGCCATATGGATCCGGGCGAAACACCTGAAGAAGCAATCAAACGGGAAGTGGAAGAAGAAGTGGGTTGTTCGTTTGTATTTCATCCAGAGCCAAAAGAAGAATGCAATGGAAATGTTAGAGTATTAAGCCCACTACGCATACAGATAGACAAAGTACCCCATCATGGACAGCACATCAACATCAAGTTTGCAGGAAAAGTTACAAAGTGGAAAGAAGTTTCAGAAACCGATGAGCAGGAAAAATTAAAGTGGTTCTCAAAAGAAGATCTTACAAGTGATAAAGGAATGCTGGAAAGCGTACGAAACAATGCGCTAGAGGCATTAAGGTTAGTAAGATAGAAGCTCACCCATACACCAACTTCCCAATCTCTTCGTATTTGTATTCTTGCAGTACGCCATAGACTTCATAGTCTTTGATGAATTCAGAAAACTTTTGTCGAATGCCCTTGAAGATCTTGTCAAAATGGCCTTGACTTTCAGCCATAATATCCAAAATATAATCCCATTTCCCGATGAGGCCAGCAATGTACGTTACATTCTTATTATTTTGTAAGAAAGTCAAAAATTCTTTTTCTTTTTCCGGACTTGGATTGTAGATGGAGATGAAAACATAGTTGATGATGGGAAAACCCATGCTAGGCGGGTTATAGATGGGTTTGAATGCATAGATAACTTTGGCCATAGCGAGTTTCTGGATGCGATTGCGAATGGCATCTCGAGAAAGTCCGACTTTACGAGAGAGTTCAGAGAGGGGTTTTCGAGCGTTGTCATCCAGTTCTTTAAGGAGGATGCGGTCATATCGATCGAATTTATACGGTTTCCCGTAGGTTAGAGATGGGTCAAAACGGTCTATTTCTATTTTTTCTGACTTCATTAAGCGTATTATGCGCTTATTTTTTATAAATTTATCGTATTTTACGCTTATTTACATAAATAAGTATTTATATTAATATATGTAACTATTAAGTAATAATAAAACCAGGTGATGAAAATGCCAACTTTTAACCCCCATCGAGATATAGATAAAGTAGTGGAGGACTTAGAGTCCTTATTTGAACGAGATAGAATAAGTGAAGATCCAAAGCTGGACCAAGTCACTTTTCAGTTAAGGATTCCGCAAGGAATGGCTTTGCTTGAGCAAGACGCAGATAGGATGAGATTTAGATTGGTCGTTCCTTACAGAGTAGGTGGAGAAGAACTTCAATATCTAATAACCCCTGCTCAAACCAATGGATTCGGAAACCTAGCTTTCTTCCATGCAGGTTTTAGTGAAGAAGGTGGTGCTTTCAAACAGAGAAAGAAAATGAGTAAAAAAGCGGCAGGAGAACTCGCAGAAATTTTCATTCACAATCGTCCTGGCTTGAAAGAGGCAGAAGTCACAATAACCGAGACTGAGCCAAGAATTTACGAAACAGATCAGGCTGCCTTAAAAGGGGTTCCATTGAATGCTCTTTCAGTCGAAGGAAGGTTGAAGGCGGTCCAACCTTATGTTGGATATGCAAGAATGGCGGAAGTAGGTGTTTTGAATGGATTACAAAGATACATACGAGAAGAGTTCGAAAGGGGATATTCACATCCAGCAAGAGGAGATGGGTAAAATCCAATCTTATTTCAATCCATCAAATCAAGATACATCGATGCCCAGAGCATGCCTTCATCGCTAACATGCAAAGCAGTCTTATAGGGTTGTCCTTGGGCGTCGAAAACTTCTAAGAAATTCTTGTGACGTTGAATCAGTTCTGTATATTTTTGAAGATAAACTTGCGCATAATTTAAATCATACCTCTTAACAACTTGCAGGAAGCATAAGCCTAAGTGCATGAAGATAGCGGTGTGTTCATATTCTTTAGTCAAAAACTGAACAGGAATCATCTTATGTTTAGCGTGGCCATTCGTATATTTCAATGGGAAAGGTTGATCCAATCCTGTTTTGCGTAGAGTATCAAAGGCAGTCTGAAAGAGTTTCGGGTCTTTGTAGAGCCCCGTCCAGAAGGGGAAGGTATTGGCGTCTCCCGTCACACCATCATGGCCAGACAGGTCTTCTAGAAAGTGCGTACCCGTCCAAAAGTGGTTCTGTATAGTCTTAGCATAGTCATACTTTTTGAAGGGGTTCTCCAATCCCAATTTAGTGGCATAGTGACTGAGCATGGCGAGCATACAGTTGGTGTAGCAGTCGGATTTGCGTACGGCGTGGTCTTTGATGCTACTGACATGGACATCTTTTCGAAGAAGTCCGCTTTGAGAGTCTACGTATCTGAGTGCTTTCTGAATTTGGTTGTTGAGAAAGTCTTTGTGTTCCCGAACAAGATCTGCTGCGTCGACGAGGGAAAGGCTTCGTAAGAGGTACGCAGTCGATTCTGGGCTGTACGTGGGGAAGTCAAAGGCTTTTCCTTTCGGAGTGAGACAAGTCGTGATTTTGCCGGCGTGTTCAAAGCATCTCAACGCGTATTTTAATGTATTCAGAACTTGACCTTCATAGCCCAGATCAAGCAAGGATTGAGTGCACATGCCAAAATCTCGCGTGTAAAATTGGCAATAATGACCTGTGCTAGTCATGAAGTATCCTTGGTCGTGATTATAGCAATCCAAGACGATTTGTCGGCAAATGGCTTTGACATCTCCAGGATATTGATTGAAGCCTTTGCTATGCACGTTTCTCGCTCGTTTGAAGATGCGCCAGCCTTCGGACAGCATAGTAGGCGTAATCATGTTTCCCTCTAAGAAAGGGTTGTTTTTAAAGGTAGTGGCAATTCACAGGTCAATCCCTTTTCCAAATAGTCGAGTAAAGGGTAGCTTCATGGGGGTATTCCGAACGCAACGCAAGTTGGGCATCGCTTGGGTTTTTCCAGTTCTCCTTCTTTGAGGCGAACACGGCCTTTTTCGAGAATTATTTTGTCGCTGTCATAATTCGGAGTGTCTTGTAAGGTGGTGAAGAGTTTCCACCCCATGCTCCTGCGTTTAAAGCTATCATCCAAAGTGCAGATCAGCATATGATCATTAAAGAGTCTAAGGAAGTCAGAATGCGTCATTTCTAAGCTCTTGTTTTTTTCCACAAATTCGAGAAGCTTACGGTGATGGTCTCTAAGTCGATGATCTTTGTCAAAGCATTTTCTCATGCAGTAGTTGGCAAAGTACCAGTTCACAATTTGCCTTATAGGGTATTGTTTTTTCTCTCTTTTACTTTCTTGTATCATAGCCTTCAAATTTTGGTTTAAGTTTATCAAACAGAATCTTGGCCAGTTTCTGTGCTTCCTTTGCATCGGCTATAATGACTCGCTTTCCATAGTATCGTGTGCCGTGTCGTAATCTTCTTAGGCGGTCAAAGCCTTCCAGAAACATGGGCGTAAATTCTTTGCCCTTACCTAAATAAGCAACCGTGGCTTCATGGGAATAGCTCTTGTAGCCGTTGAAGTACAGCCAAGCATCAGCCAGAGTGCGCATGGCTTCATAGTAGTCTTCGAGGATAAAGTCGCAGTTATCTTCTGTAAGGGTCTCATTTTCAGCACGGTGCAGTCTTCGTTGTGCTTGCTCAATCAGGGACTTAATCAGGTTTTTGTCAATGCTGGTTTTCTTGACTTGCCCGGTATTGACGAAGTCTTCAAAGGGCCTCATACAGCACCGTGAAGTACGATCCCATTATATAGGTTGTTCTTGAATTCATCGCTGACTTGGTCGAGTTGAACCTCATGGACATTGATGATCCGACAAAGAGCTTTCTCAAAAGCTTTCAAATCAAGAGGCTTGTGTTCGGTAGTGAAGATGGCTATGTCAATATCAGAACGTTCGATGTCTTCTCCTCTAGCGTAGCTACCGAATAAGATGATGGCTAGGGGGTCTTGATAATTCTTGACAAGGTAGCCCACCAATCCGTTAGAATAGAGCGAATCGAGGTTGTAGGCTCGTTTTTTCCAGATATAGGTTGGATTTTCCAGGTTGGCCGTAATCTGACTAGCTCTGCCCACGATCTGCTCTCGAATAAGGCCTTCTTTTTGGAGGGCTCTGACAATGCGAAGGGCAGTGGGAGGCGCCAAATCAACTTCTTTAGCTAGTTGGCGGATGGTAAATGGGGTTGTCGGTTTCAGGAAGAAGATTTCCAACACCCTTTCAATGTTACATTTTTTTAACATATGTAACATTAATATAACATATGTTATTTAAATGTTTCTATATTTTAGCAGTCAAAACAAAGGTTTTTATCTAACAAGGAAAGCAAGGCAATATGATAAAACCAAAGGCCCTCAAACCAGGCGACTGTATCGGCTTAGTTAGCCCTTCCAGTGGTTTAGCAGGCTTAGTTCCTCATCGAGTAGAGCAAGCCAAACGCATGCTAGGAGAGTTAGGTTTCAAGGTTAAGATTGGAAAAAATGCCTTGAAAACAGACGGTTATGTTTCGGGTTCTGCAAAAGAAAGGGTAAATGATTTAGAAGAAATGTTTCGAGACGAAGAAGTCAAAGGAGTTATATCTATGATCGGAGGAAACCATTCCAACCATCTATTGCCTTTGCTGAATTATGATATGATTCGATCAAACCCAAAAGTCTTCATGGGCTTTTCAGACATAACCGTACTCCATCTTGCTCTGCAATCCCAAGCAGGCTTAGTGACGTTTTACGGGCCAGCTGCACTGGGCCAATTTGGTGAGAATCCAAGGATGTTAGGATACACACAAGAATATCTAAAAAAAGCATTGACGAACACGAGCCCAATAGGAGAAGTTCATCCTTCCAAAGAGTGGACAGAAGAAGTGCTAAACTGGTTCGAGAAAAAAGATCTAGAAAGGCCCAGAGCACTAAAACCAAACATTGGATATACATGGCTTAGGCAAGGAGCAATTTCAGGTCCTATAATGGGCGGATGCATTACTTCGATGATGCATATTCTTGGCACCAAGTTCTGGCCAGATATGAATGGAAAAATTCTATTATTAGAGACGCCGGAAGGTGAAGATTTCACAAAGGGTCAAAATGCGGGGGACATTGACGCATATCTTATGGATTTACAATTGCGAGGCATCTTCGACCAAGTTCGGGGCATTGTATTTGGAAGGCCATTCGGTTATACGGAAAAAGAAAAAGTGCAGTTACAATCGGCCATTATGCAACATACCGCAGGCCACAATTTTCCGATTTTGTATGGCATAGATATTGGGCACACCGATCCGATGATAACCATACCTCTCGGAGTAAAAGTAAGCCTAGACTCAAATAAGAACTATTTTTCCATAGACGAATCAGGGGTAAACTAGACGGTCTTATTCACGCTAGGCAGCAAGATCTCCATCACATTTCCATCGGGGTCCTGAAATATAGTAATCTTTCCATAGCTACGCAGTTCCGACCGTGTCAAAAGTTTCACTCCACTCTTCTCGAGGTGTTGGTTCATGGCTTCCAACTCAGCTTCGTCCTTAGCTAAGAACTGAACTAAAACAGGATTTTGAGTGTTGTACTCCCAAGTATAGCTTTTTCGGTTATCTGCAGGTTCTAAAGCAAAGGTGGTACTCCCTGTCTCAAAACCATACCAGTTATCCGCTTCGCTCATGCCTTCTAGAGGATTCATCCCGAGTACATCTCGATAGAATCGTATGAGTTTCGCGTAATCTTCTGAATACAAGTTAACATGGCTGATGCGCCAGTTGATTTTTGGTTTCATCGTATCACTTTCCTGATCTTATCAATTCCAATATTAGAGCCACAGAGAACCAGGACTACATTTTTTCCTTGATAGCATTTTTTGTTATTCATCAAAGCAGCCAAGGTAACGGCTGCGGCACCTTCGACAAGTTTGTAGTGTTTTTCAATAAGTAACCGAAGGGCAACTTTGATTTGTCTTTCTGTTGCTAAAAGCCAGTCATCTACATAGGATTGGCAAAGGGGAAAAGTAATCGTATCAAGCTCATTATTGCCAACAGAGCCGTCAGAAAACGTATCTCGAATAGGAAGAATCACTATTTTACCCAAACGCACGGATTCATGCATCGACGGGAAAACACGGGGAGAGCAGGCAACAATTTTCACCATTTTTTTAGCTTCTTTAATAAACCCTCCGATTCCAGAAATCAGCCCTCCTCCCCCGACGCATGCAAATACAGCATCTGCACCAGGGACTTGTTGGAGAATCTCATAACCAATAGTTCCTTGTCCAGCCACCACATCTAAGTCATTATAAGGGCTGACAAAGGTCATATGCTTTTTTTGAGCAAAGGCACGGGCGTATTTTGTGATTTCAGTTTCTTCATCACTTTTTTTATAGATTTTAATCTCAGAAGGGTAAAAACGAAGCGCATCTAACTTTGCTTTAGATACTGTATACGGGACAAAAATAATAGACTTAACGCCTAATAGTTGAGAGGCATGCGCAACTCCAAGAGCATGATTCCCAGTAGAATAAGCTACGACCCCACTTCGTCGTTGTTCTGGGGTTAAGGAAAGAATTTTATTCAAAGCGCCCCGAATCTTAAAAGAACCAGTGAGTTGCTCTGATTCTAGTTTTAAATATACCTTACAACCACAGAGCTTGCTCAAGTACGGAGAAAAATCTACAGAAGTCATACGAATGTAAGGACGGATCCTTTTTTCCGCTTCCAAGACTCTTTGGTGTATGTTCATAGTATAAGCGAGCCTGGGAGGATTCGAACCCCCGACCTACTGCTGTTTCCACGCCTCAAATAACTCTCTTTATGCCACTGTTCGAAGTTGCCCTCGAATGCAAAAACTGAATAGGTTTTTGCTCGGCTCGGAGTAATTTCTCATCATCGGTGTTAGGAGGCAGTTGCGCTATCCAGGCTGCGCTACAGGCTCGTAGAGCATTGAGGTGTTAGAATGTTTATAAAACTTAGTCTACTCGGTAGCTCCATTGAAAAGCTTGGGCTCTAGCAAGGGTGTGGTCTGGGTCAAAGCAGAGAAGTGTAGGAACAGTAGCAGTTGGTTTTTGAGTATAATTAAAGCGATAACAGCTTTGGTCTTGTTCGATGGAGTGGGTGGGGGTAAAAGTAGAGTTTTGCAGGGCTTGGAGCCAGCTTTGTTTTTTGGCAAAGTCTGGGGAGGGAGGTGGCTGCTGGCAGTTGTACCAGGGTTGCTCGCAGGCTTGAAGGGTAGGAGTTTCTTGGCAGTTGTAGGATTGAGCAGTTCCTGAAGGGAGTTCAACGTAGCGGCAAGTGCATTCCTGCCAGGTGTTTTGTTCAAACGTTTGGGTGCATTGGAATTCAGCTTGTCGAAAGCGTTGATTGTTTAGGGTGAGATGAAGTCGCAGCACTTCTCCATTTTTTACAGTGGTCTCTTCTTTCATTTGAATATGGGCTCCTCCAAGCAAAAAGGCTTGTTGCGAGTGTACAGTATAATCCAACACGGGAGTGGAAAGTTCTTGAACGAGTTGATTTTTGACCGGATCAAAAGTGCAGCTGAATAAGAGGAGGGGAATTAAAAAGAGTAAAAGCCTGAATCGCATAAAAGGGTTGGGCTCATGGAGCATTATAAATCTGTCGTTTGGTCCGATTTTGTAGGAAAAACTACGAAAAAGCCCGTACAGGGTAAAGTTTATATAGATAAAGAAAGACGGCTTATGATGAAAAAAAAGGAGGATTTCTTTCAGACCAATCCTCAGAAAGCCTCAGCAAAGGTTACGATTAATTCGTTTATGATGGGAAGTCTGTTTTTCATCTTAACCTTAATTTGGTCGCTGAATCCAGAAAAATTCAGCCTATCGATCATAACCCAATTGGTTTTAGCAATTCCTCTTCTTTTCATCTCGAGCTTGGCTTATTCAAAGATTGGGTATTGGAAAGAAGTAAAGTTATGGGATTATTTAGGTTGGTTCACGAATAATCTAGGGAATATTTTCATCCTGAATGTGATTGGCCTAATGACTTCTAAGCTTTACCTGAGCTTGGCATGGATCTATTTCAGCTTAATTGTCATGTTGATGGTTATCTATTCTTGGATTAATTGTGTGTATAGTCCCTATGCGCTACGTGAGAAGGCGTTCAAATTGATCTTTTTCTTAGTGGTGCTTCTTCTGGGCGGAATATTGCCTTTGTTGGTTTGATCATTCAAGGAAAAATTAGAGACAAAAGTAACTACTAAGCCTTTACAGGTTTTTGTTTATCATCGATAAATTTTTTGGGAAGGAGGAGGGCGAAAACCGCTCCTTGCCTCTTTTGAGCTTGAAAGGGAGCGGTTTTCGGGAAAAAGACGTCTCAAAAAAGACCCCTTTCAATCCATCACCCAAACCCTCTTTTACCGACGAAAAAACACGAAAAAACAGCCCAAAATAAGGCCAAAACGTAATCACCTTAGTAGTTACCAGCACCCCACACCAGTATACAAATCCCCGGAAAAATAGAAACATTTATATACTAGGGTTACTAATATACACAAAGAGCACAATGGTGAAAGTCACAGATGGTCATACTGTACGATCAATACAACCTTCCCGAAGACATATTTGAGATCATATTCGCAACCAAGCAACAAGTCATCGTGGCGCGGCTGCTGGTAGAAGAGATGAAACGCAAGGACGGCGAAATCGGTAAAACCGAGATGTCCCTCTTCGCCACGGCCCTCCACGACGGCACTCTAGTCGAGTTGCCGCATGAGAACAAGTTCATCAAATCCAAAACAGAAAAATTGTCGTACAACAAGCGGCAATTTTACGACAGGATCCTCACCCCCATGAAAACCATGGGGTTGATTGACTACGACTTGTACAAGAAAACGTACAAGTTAAGTGAAAAGTTCAACAAGAACATGATGCGGATTGGCCTCATGTGGCTCCAAGAGCTACGACGTCCGCCTCAAGAGTTCCGGTTGAAACGTTAAAGTTCCTAAGAACTTTGATCGCGATCAAGAACGAAAGTTCTTGACGAAACAGTAGCTTTGCAGAGCAAAGGTACTGCGCCAGAAAGCATCGCTTTCTGAGCGTCGTAGCATCCATTCAGAATGAATCGATGCGGCACATCACAGTCAAAAGCAACCCGGCTTTACACCCTCCCCCTCTGAAAAATCAAGGATTTTTCTCTAGCCGGGTGCTTTTACTATCAAAATTTCGTGAGAACGCACGAAATTTTGGGAGTCCCAAAAATCCGAACAACGGATTTTTGTTACCCTCCTTGAATCACACAAACCACGGGAAAAAGAGAGTGAGAACATGAAAGACGCCAAAATAAGCGAACTGGCAGCGCCTGAATTAGAGGTGCCTGTTAACGTAGAGCAACAAGAAAAAGTGGAAATCGTCTTGTTTGATTATGAAGACGATGAATGTGCATTTACGCTCTCATTTGAGTTCGTCTACACCTACAACCACAAACTACAACAAGGATTCGTCGAGATACGCTAGACAGGGATAACAATGGAGCAAGAGCTGTTATTCACTGCATCTAAATGGGAGATCATCAAACTCATAACCATTCAAGATCGTTCTCCATTGGAGTTATCTCAGCTTCTAAAAACATCGGTCGCTAACATCAGTCAACAATTAAAATTCTTGGAGACTGGCGGCCTGATTCGTAAGGAACGGGTAAAAAATGGGGGCAAGGGCCTTCCTCGATTGATTTATTCATTAGCCAATGAATGTTCTTACTTGATCACAGCCGCAAAGGATTTTGCCGGAAAGAAGCTCGTTCCGCTCTCAGCTTATAACAAGATCATCTTAAAGATTTGGTTCTTGGATAATCCTGAACAACGATACCCACTTGAAAAAGCCTTTTGGAGCATGGAGCCTTACTGGGAAAAGGTCGAAGGCCTGTTCCTCGATCAGTACATGAGCACCGACGACCTGCATCTAATGGTCATTTCCAAGTCAAAGCAAGTCGGCAGTCTCTGTCCATTGATTTCCAAGTCAGAAGGCAAGTCCTGCAAGACCCACTTCCATGTTTTCAGTCCAGACGCCTGGAAGAAAGAATTAACCCAAAGGGAAGCAAAGGATTTCTATGCCTTGTACGATCCTCACCGATTTATGTCTAAAGGGGAATAAGTGAAACAGAGATGATTCGGCGAGTTTATTGCAGCATTGTGCTCCCTTTTCAGACGAGAAAAAGAGTAGAGAAATTACAACGTCGCCTTCTAAAAATAACCAAAACCAAGCAGACTCACAATCCGCCACATATCAGCATTCGAACATCATTCTACACCGACCAGCTAGAAGAGTACATAAAAGCACTTAAGTCATTCGCGAAAAACTGCCGACCGTTTTCATTGAAAACAACTGGGCACGCTGTTTTCGCTAAGAGGTGTCTCGTTCTAAAAGTAAATAAGCCGGATTCACTTAAGCAATTAGAGAAAGAGTTAATCTTGCTTAGCGAACCTTATTGTAGCAAAAGGCCGAGAATATCGGGCGAGAAGCTTAGATACTTCAAAAAATACGGTAACCCCCTCTATCTCAAAAAATATGGGGATCCATTTATCTTCGAGTTTTACAACCCTCATATCACATTAATCTATGATTTAGGCGATAAGCAAAAAGAAGTCACATCATTATTAAACAGAGAGAAACCTGTCTTTTCGTTTAAGGTGGACCACATCACAGTCGTCGAGAAAACAAATAAATACCGCATCATCAAACACATTGCATTTAGATAAAAGCAATACAACCTACCGCGCCACCACCTTCACCTTCTGCGCTTTTTTCCTTAAGTCTTCCAGAACAAGCTTATCGTCCACTTCAATAAGTTTCTGAATCACCGCATCGTCTTTGTTCAACTTGAACAGTTTGGCCTTTCCAATGACTCGAGTTGGCAAAATAATGTTGTTTTTTATCAAACCTTCCCAGATTCGATACAGTGTAGACCTTCCAATGCCAGCGTTCTTAGCCATATCCGTAATAGAAAAGTCCAGTTCTCGCTCCGTAAGCAGGTAGTCCAAGACACGTATCGTGGGAGAGTCTCCCATGAATTCGATGAACAAAGATTCTTGAGCCATACCATCAGAAAGCACTCATTGTTTTTAAATATTCCTATTTTGATACAATATTGTACCAAATTAATCTTATCCGATAAAGCCGAAAACCTTCCGATTTATCCAAGCGATGTTTTTTATAGAGAATATCTTCCGCCAAAGTATGGCCTTTACAAAGGAGGAAATTAAGCAACGGATCATTCGAAAGCTAGTGAAATGGAAGAAATGGGGTGGCGCTCACACCGAAAACATCCTAAATGGCTTGCCTTCCCACGTTCGAGGTGAAAAAATCACAAAGGACACATTAAAGGAGCTGGAACGGGATGGCTGGATTTTACCGGCAAAGAAGACAAGAGAGATTCATTACTCGCTCAATCCAGAGAAGACAGCTGAGATCCTACAATTCTATGAAAAATATTGTAGTCAGAAAGAAGATTGAACCTTTTCCGTGAGTGAAGGACGCACGTCGCAAAAAAGCTTATAAATAGACCGCCCATTCTATAATGCATGACAGAAGAGTTCGAGCGCGTGCGCAAGAAGTACAACTTGCCTTCTTTTGAAGCTTTAGACGTCACCTTGGACTTGAGCGGGCATGAAGAGGCAGAGAACGTATTGCGTTGGCTTATTAAACGAGTCAGCGAGCGCTTGGAGTTCTACAGTGATTTTATGGGAAACTTAGTACAGCCCGATGGCCAGCCCAGTAACCTATATGAGTTAAACGCCTTTTCCGACGGGGAGCGTGAAAAACTCTCGTTAATCTTCAAGAAGCTGATGTTCCTACACAGAGAATATCTAGTAGAGGAACTAAATTTCAAGGAAGACTCTGCAGCGCGGTACCTACTTCATTTCATGAAAGAGTGGGAAATGTTGAAAAAAGAATTGACTGAGGTCCTAGAAGTACTTAAGAAGTCTTGGCAGGACGAAAGCCGCTTGCGATTAAACCTAGAATATTATGGGTGAACGTTTTGAATATAATCATCATGGGTGCGCAGGGTTCAGGAAAGGACACACAAGGAGAGCGCTTGGCTTCTGTATTGAAGATCCCACTCGTCACTTCAGGAGATATTTTTAGAGAAGTGGCAAAGGAAAATTCAGAGCGAGGTCAAACTTTAAAGAAGTCATTAGCTGCTGGAAACCTGGGTAGCGATGACCTAATCAACAGCTTGATCAAGGATCGTTTAGGCAAGGAAGATTGTAAGAAAGGATTTATACTGAATGGGTATCCAAGAACGCTCGTTCAAGTCAGGTTTTTAGATGCGTTCATTAAGATAGATCAGGTAGTTGTTTTAGAGGTTGCTGAGAAAACTGTGATCGGGAGAATAGCAGCAAGAAGGGTGTGTAGCAAATGCGGTGCGAGTTACAACCTAAAGACCATGCCGTCCCATATGGAGGGGATTTGTGATCGTTGTAGCTCTGAGCTCATCCAGCGAGCAGATGACAATCCTTCAGCGATTAAGAAACGGTTGAAGTTATATCATGAAAAGACAGCCCCGATCATAAACTTCTATAAGAAAAAGAAAATAGTCACTCTTGTAGACGGAGCAAAGCCCATTGTGGAAGTGCAAAAGATGTTGTTAAGATTGTTAAGAGCGAGGAAGAAAAAATGAAAACAGATGTGAAAGCGGTGGTGTTTGATTGCGGTGGGGTCATGATTACGGACGGCTTTAAGAAAATCGTTCCTATTCTGTCTAAAAAAATAGGGGTTTCAGAGGATGACTTGTACCGAGCGTATCTGGACACCATTGACCCCAATTATATGAAGGGTTTGGTTAAAGTGGAGGACCGTTGGAATGCAATGTTTGACAAGTTAAGCATTCGAGCTCCGCTCAGGGATTTTCTCATAGAGGTTCATAAGATTTATCAGCCGATTAAGGATTCAATTGAACTCGTCCCAAAGCTGAAGCAAGCCGGTTTCAAAGTGGGGGTTGTATCGAATCAGAGCGAAGACACTCTAGCCTATCTAAAGGAAAAATATCCAACTTTTTTCAAGCTGTTTGATTTCTACATCTGGTCGTGTGAGTTGGGTTATTCAAAACCAGATCAACGGATGTATGAAAAAGCCTTAAAGGCAGCAGGCGTTCCAGCCGGGCAATGTCTTTACGTCGACGATAACGATAAGTTCCTGGATAAAGCTAAGAACTTGGGTTTTCATACATTAAAGTTCCAGTCTCCACAGCAGCTGCATCAGGCTTTTATCTCCGGAAAGATGCTAAAGGAGGATCCCCCGGAGCGAAACCGCGACGAATTAAAGAAAAATTACAAGTTTGTGGGTAAGCTTTAACCCATAACTCAGTTATAGATAATTCTGTTGGATATATGATATATTTATAGGGTGTTTATGAGGGATGATTTTAGAACTTATATCATGCAAGTCACAGAATTATCTATACAAAATAAACACGCGAATATGAACCTAAAAACAATCATTTTCAGTTTGATGGCTTTAAGTTATGGAACAGACTCCAATCAGCATTCAATGAAAGACAAAGCAAAGGCAATCCATTTCCATATGTTGGTTAATGTTGAAGAGTGTATTTCTACTCCTGACTTGAGTTTTCCGCCCTCATTAAGTTTCCGTGAAAGATTCGGATACGAAATAGGCAGCGATGAATGGAGAAGAAATCATTATTATAGAGGAAACTTTGTTGGTTTCTTCAGTGATGATAAAGGTGCAAGACCTTCGTCAAATAAGCCAAAGCATAGGGAAATTCCAAGAGAGTATACCCAGGATAATTGGGCCATAACACCCGATAGAACGCAAATGAATGCCTACAAAGGTCCTTATACAGTAAAAGAAGATTAGTTCATCATCTGCCGTACCGCTTCCGTCGCGTAGCTTCCTTTGGGCAGTCGGAATTCAACGACTACCTTTTTCTTGTGGAGGTTGAGTTCATCGTTTTCCATAGGGTGAAGGTATAGGTCAGACAGCTCAACATGCAGCTCTCTGGAAGTGCCTTCGCTACTGAGTTCTGGGATTTCTCGGATGATAAAGTCTCGTGTTGTAATCTTTTCATCCTTTAGTTTTTTCTGGGCCAACTCACCAATCTTCCCCTTGAACTCAGTCGCAAACCCGATCAACGGCAATGTTTCGGCACAGATTTTATGCTCAAGGCAATATTGAGCCAGTTCATTAAACAACTTAGCTTGGTAGCTATGCACATACAGTTTGAGGAGTTTTTTCGGGATTAATCGTAAAGACCCAACAAAGTCTTGTCGATGTTTTTTTAAATAGAGCACAATTTTATCATTCAACAGACTCTTGCTCTCTTGGATAAGAAATACGGCTTGCTTAAATTTCTTCTGAATAAGCTCTTTTCCAATTTCTGAGTTATGGGTGGAAAACCGCTGTTCACCGAACGCATTAACGATTTTAGAGAGCGCTTTAGGCTTTTCCCAAGGGTTTAGGTTTCGGATGATGATTTTAAACTGGTTTCCGAGCAGGTCACCCAAGCTAATGGGCCCATCAGAATAGCCGTAGAACTCGAACCGAGTGTTGGTTAGTTGAAGCTTCTCAAGGCGTTCTTTTAAGGCAGAGGGTACAGAGATCAATTGCTGCGTAACCGCCGTACGGTCTTTATTACCAGCCACACCCAGATATTTCCTGGGAATTTTCAGAGTATAACAAATCTTTTGCAGAGCATCTTCAGTATTTAGGAATTTTTTGGTCATCCAAAAGAGAGCATGAGAGCCTTCTTCATGAGGCATTAGGTGTGTAATTTCACGGACTTGGAAGTCTTCGGGTTGTTGTTTGAGTGTGTACACCCCCTAGTTTTAGAGGAGTAAATTTATAAAGACTCTGCTTTTAACGTCGAGCATGGCAAAAAAGAAAGCCGCAGACTCCAACGAATCCAGCCAACCAGAAGTCAATATTGGGCTGGTTGGGCATGTCGACCATGGAAAAACAACCCTCACAGAGCAGCTGAGCGGGAAGTGGACCGATACTCACTCTCAAGAGATCAAGCGAGGAATTACCATTCGCCTGGGCTATGCAGATTCTATTTTCAGGAAGTGTCCTAAATGCAAGGATTCGGAGGCTTACACATCAAAACCAGAATGTCCAGAGCACAAAGTCGCAACCGAAGTGATTAGAAAGGTTTCTTTTGTGGACGCTCCGGGCCACGAGTCCTTGATGGCAACCATGTTGTCCGGTGCCACCATCATAGATGGTGCTTTATTATTGGTGGCTGCAAACGAGAGTTGTCCGCAACCTCAAACCCGAGAGCACTTGATGGCTTTACAAATTTGCGGGATTAAGAACATCATCATTGTACAGAACAAAATAGATCTAGTGGCTACAGAAAGAGCTTTACGCAATCATCAACAGATCAAAGAATTTTTGAGTGGTACGGAGTACGAAAATGCCCCCATCATCCCGATCAGTGCTCAACATGGAGTCAACATCGGTGCTTTAATTCAGGCCATTGAAGAGTTCATCCCAACACCCAAGCGAAACGAGCAGGAAGAACCCTTGATGTTTTTGGCGCGTAGTTTTGACGTGAACAAGCCAGGCACAGAACCGAAGAACATGAAAGGGGGCGTATTGGGAGGAGCCTTGATAAAAGGTAAGTTAAAAGTGGGGGACCGGATTGAGATTCGGCCAGGCCATGTGGTAGAAGAGCAGAACCGTAAAGTGGGAAAGCCTATTTTTTCAAAAGTTTTAAGCATCGTGACAGGTGGTCAGGCTGTAGAAGAAGCAATACCAGGCGGTTCGATTGGTGTGATGACTACGCTAGACCCTTCAATTGTAATGGCCGATTCTTTGGTAGGGAACATTGTAGGCTTGCCGGAAAAGCTGCCCAAGATCTGGTATGAACTGGATTTAGAGACTCACTTATTGGAAAGGGTGGTGGGCGCAGAGCAAGAGCTCAAAGTGGACCCGGTAAAGATGAATGAACCCTTCATGTTGAATGTGAATGCCGCCGCCACCGTCGGCTTTGTGACGGACATCAGCAAGAACCGTTTGAAGTGCAAGCTCAAATTGCCGATTTGTGCGGATCCAGGCGCTCGAGTCACTATTTCAAGAAGGATTGGAAATCGATTCAGGCTGATTGGCTATGGAATGATTAAGGGTTGACTCTAGAAAATTTTATTAAGGGTTGCGCTTTGCTAAAAAGCAATGTCCCCCATCAAGTCCCGCATCCGTACCGTTCCTGACTGGCCGAAGAAAGGAGTCATGTTCCGGGATATCACAACCCTTCTCAAAGATCCCGTTGGCCTTAAACTGTGCATCGATGATTTCTACAAGCGCTACAAGGACATGGACATTGACGTCATCGTCGGAATTGATTCTCGTGGTTTCATCCTCGGTGGTGCTTTAGCCTATCTATTAGGTAAGGGTTTTGTGCCGGTGAGGAAAAAAGGCAAGCTTCCGGCTGCAACTGAAAAGGAAGAATATCAGCTTGAATACGGCACCGACACCATTGAGATCCACAAGGATGCCATTGAGAAAGGCCAGAAAGTAGTGATTGTGGACGACTTGTGTGCCACTGCAGGTACAGCTACGGCAGCAGCTAAATTAGTGAAAAAGCTAGGAGGAGAAATTGTCGAGTGCGCCTTCATCGTCGACCTTCCAGATTTAGGCGGTACAAAGAGGTTAGAGGCGCAGGGTCTCAAGTGTTACGCTCAGACCGAGTTTGAGGGGGAATAGTCAAGCCTTCGCCTGTCCCCACACCCATTCAAAGTATCGGTCGTAGCTTTCAGCAATGGTGGAATTCTTCATTAAAATTCCAATGGGCTTTTCGGCCCAGATCAGAATCGCTACTTGGTTGCCAAATATAATCGTCTCAGTTAAGGGCTCAAACCCTTTTTTGGTATACCTCAGTTGAGATAAAGTATACTTAATCTGTTTAACCCAGGTGCGTAAGGATTCATTAAACACTTGGCGAGCCTTAATTCCTTGAGCAGCCCTTTTCTTATGAAACGTCAGCCAGAAATGGTCTCCCATCATAATGGAGGCATACGGCGAGTTAAGGGTGTGGTATTCTTTCCCCTCACCTTCCAACAGCTCATACAACAATTCCTTGATTCCTTTTTTCCCACGAAAGGTAATCATTTCAGGTTTTTCTTGAGCCTGGCTTTGTTTGGCCAATAAGCTTGGAAGGAGTTTTTCAAAGCGTTCCTTTTTCTCATCGATGTATTCAGTGATGTGTTTGGGATTCGCAGCTTGGTAGTGGTGTCGCTTGCCTTCTTTGATGTAGGAAACAAACCCTTTCTCAATAAGCCGATTCAGAGTCATGTGAACAACACTGTTCTGCAACCCTGTTTTGTCCAAAATAGGCCCCGCTGTAGCCGTTCCCAGCTCAAGCAAGGCCAGGTACACTTTGATCTCAGCAGGAGTAAGGCCAATGTCCTCAAGGATTTGACTGTCCATCCTCTGCTCTAGGCGAGCTTTCTTTTAAACCTTTTCTTTATCCTCCAATATTGGAGAATGAATATTTATATCTAAAAGTCACTATATAATAGTAAAATGAAAGCAAACACACAAGTCATCTTCTTTACAGCAATTGTTACACTACTCCTGCTAAGCGCCTGTCAAAGCTCCACTCAGCAAGACACCATTGAAATCGGCAGCATTCTCATCCTCACAGGAGACGGAGCTTCTTGGGGCATTGCCGCAAGAAACGGAATGGACATGGCTGCAGAAAAAATCAATCAAGAAGGAGGCATTCTAGGAAAGAAACTCATCTTAGTTCATGAAGATGATGGTTCCGATCCCAAGCGTGCCTTGAGTGCTTTTCAAAAACTAACCGATATCAATCACATCAACTTAATCGTTGGAACCACCTGGTCACACACCGGCTTGCCATTAGTCCAACGGGCCGATGAGAAAAAAGTCATCATGGTCTCACCCTCACTAGGAGTAAAAGAATTCAACGAAGGCAGCAAATACCTATTCAATATTTGGCCACATGATTATCTACTCTCAGAAGAATTGGCTAAGCAGGTGTATGGCAAAGGCCATCGAAAGGTCGCCATCTTCAGCGCCCAGCAGGTCTGGGTAAAAGATCAAACCGATGCGTTTCGAAAAGAATTCGAAAAGTTAGGTGGCAAAATACAATTAGTCGTTGAACCAGACCCAGATGATAAAGAGCTTCGCGCCGAAGCACTAAAAATAAGCGCACATAAAGACATCGATGCCATCATCAACCCCCATATTCAAGCTGCGGACATCATCGCAAAAAGATTAAAGGAAGCAGGAGTCAAAGTGCCTATTTACAGCGTCGCCTTAGACAACGCAATCATCCAAGCTTCGCAAGGGGCCATGGATGGAACCATCTTCCTCACTTCCCTCACCCCCTCACTTGATTTCGAAAAGGCTTACAAGGAGAAATATGACATGGAACTAGACATAGGAGCTGACACTGGCTACGACGCTGTCATGCTCTTGGCGCAAGCCATCAAAGCGGTTGGCAGCACAGACAGCAACAAGATTGCCGACTACTTGGGATCCTTGAAAGAATACGACGGCGCCTCCGGCCACTTGACATTCGACGGGAAGCGTGGAGTAACCAAACCGTTTGTGGCAAAACAAGTAATGAAGGGAGTGGCTATGACGATAGACTAACTGCTTAGGTTTAAAAACAAGGCAATGATTCCTTCTTCATGCGAGATTGGAATCGATTAGGGTTAACTTCTCAAAATGGGGGGCTCACAGCTATAATTGAGTTAGAGAGCGGATACAAACAGATTGTGAGTCTTAAGCGAGAAGGAAAAGAGTACCTTCATGGAGGCGGTAAACCCAGTCGCGCACGAAACTATAGAGAAAGCCAAGGATGGAAAAATTCGGAAAAGCTCATGTTTCCAGTGGTAGGAGCAACATTAGACAATCGGCTAACGGTCAATGGCACCGAATATCCTATGTGCCAACATGGTTTTGCGCAGTTCCTTCCATTTAGGTTAGATACAAGTTCAGGCTATCACAGCCGTTTTGTTGCTGAATACGAGGCACAGCAACTCATCCCAAATGGACGCAAAAAAAGTTTAAGCGATCCAGACAATTTAAATTGGGGGTGGAGTGTCCGAATAGCAAAGCAATATAGTCTGCTTGAGGATAGGCTGCGTATGGAGTGGAGTATCACAAATCTTTCCAATACACCCATGCCTTATGATACGGGCTGGCATCCAGCCGCTTGGATACGGGGAACTCTTAGTGATGGATATGTTCAAGAGCAAGGATCTAGCACAGAAAACCACTCCCTAGACAAAATCAGAAAGGAATCAAAGGAAGGAGCCATTTTGTGCAAAACAGACAGAGTCGTATTGTATGACGCAAAAGGAAACCAAATTATAAGTCAAGTCGAAGTGAGCTCAAATTTACCAGATACCATGCTGTGGAGCCCTTCCAGTTCAAGTCTTGTTTGTCTAGAACCGGTGACGGGAGTTACTCGGCGAAGAGGGTTTGATAAATTTGAAACGGAGGCTCCAAGATTAGAACCTGGAAAAAAGCAAGATTATTGGACAGAAATAAAAGTGGCTTAATGAAATTTAGCGCTATTTCCTCGTCACTCCCTTCACCACTCGATACTCTTCCCACCGTACTTTGCCTTTTTCAATGGCTTTCTTCAACGTTCGTTCAGGAGTGCTCAACTGCGAATCCCCACTCTTCACCTCAACAAACACAACTTCTTGAATGTTCTTCTCATCCATGCCTTCAAACACGATGAAATCAATCGGCTTACCCAAGAACCTAACCTCCGTCGGTTTGTAAGGAAAATCGGGCAAATAAGGCGCCAATTGCTCAGAAAACTGCCCACTCAACACCGCACGGCTCCGCGCCACAGCATCT
This sequence comes from Candidatus Nanoarchaeia archaeon, assembly GCA_035289665.1. Classification (GTDB taxonomy): domain Archaea; phylum Nanobdellota; class Nanobdellia; order Woesearchaeales; family SM23-78; genus JBBSWA01. Next base: position 10,982 of record DATDWO010000009.1, on the reverse strand, counting down.
TCCCGCTCAGAAGGAAGCAGTTTCTGCCAGTCCATCTTGGCTTTCACGAGGCCATATTTCTTGCCAAACCAGAATCCAATCAGGACAAAAACAAACGCTACAAATAATATAACCAGGGTAAAAACGTCCATACCATTTACTCTTTCCACAAAGATATAAACCTTCCGAAATCACCGAAAAGTTTCCGATTCTGTCGACGGAAGTTTTATAAAGAAATAGATCTTATCCTACAATATGAAGAAAAAATCAAAAGGGAAAAAATTGGAAAAAGAACCTTCTTACTTAAACACAAAACCAATGGAAGAAATGCAATGGGTATTTGAAATGCTCGGTTGGGATAAAAATGAAAGAACCCATCGAAATCGCTAAGTTTGCTTTCGGTATTCGCGGAGTGGTAGAACCTAATGGAGAAGTGATGTATTATTCAGATAGTAACAATAAGAAAGTGCCGAAAGAGATTGTTATTCTCAAACTAAAAGCCTTGGTTAAGAAGATGGAAAAGGAATATTTTGCATAATGGCAAAACCCTTTTAAACCGTTGTTTTTTCTCTAATCGTATGGGCCTGTAGTCTAGTGGCTATGACGTCTCCTTCACAGGCACAGCTTAGCTGGGCACACCAGCAGGCTACTGCTGAGAGTGGAGAAGATCGCCGGTTCAAGCGTGGAACTGCGTTCCTGCACCAGGGACGTAGTCACTGAGTGTCCGGCCAGGCCCATTTTTTTATCAAGAGGACTGAAATGGAAACCAAGAGAAACATTTTTTTATGGACAACATATGATTTCGCGAACTCGATCGTGATGATTGTTTTTTTCCTTTACTTTGCACAGTGGATCGTAGTTGAAAGGGGTATTTCTGATTTTCATTTCAATCTGACGTTCACGTGTTCTGCCATCCTCCTATTATTGACCGTTCCTTTCACAGGGTCTTTGCTGGATCATCATCTGCGGAGGATCACCGGACTTCGATACTCAACTCTTTTCACAGCCCTATTTTATGGGATTTGCGCGGTTTGTGCAGTAAAAAATCTAGATTCAGCCGCTTTGATATTTTTCACATTGGGTTTATATGCTTACTTGCTTTCATTCACCTTTTACACACCTTTGTTGAGCGACATCGCTCCAGTAGAGAAACGAGGCCTAATCTCAGGCATTGGGATTGCGGCCAATTACGCAGGGCAGTTTGCTGGCTTGCTGCTGGCCCTTCCCTTTTCAACAGGTTTTTTCAGCTTATTCGGGGCTTCTGCTCGAGCAGAAACGCTTTTGCCTTCCGTAGTCATTTTCTTTGTCCTATCTCTTCCAATGCTCGTTTTTTTCAAGGAGCCGAAGCATAAACCAAGAAAGTTTAATACAACAGTAGAATTAAAGCACTTAGCAAGCAAAACAAAAGAACTGCTATCAAGAAACATGGTTTTTTTCTTTCTGGCCTTCTTCTTGTTTAACGATGCGGTTTTAACAGCGGCAAACAACTTTCCTATTTTCTTAGAGCAGGTGTGGGGTTTTTCAGATACTGTAAAAACGTATCTTATGCTCGGAACGTTGATCACTTCCGGCATTGGGGGCTTTGTATCAGGGTTCTTGGCGGATCGTTGGGGTCATAAAAGGACGTTGATGTTTATTTTGCTGGGTTGGGTGGTGATTTTTCCTCTTCTTGCCTTGCTCCGTAATTTTGCCTTTTTTGTGGGGGCTGTGGTATTCATGGGGTTCTGGTATGGCGCAAACTGGGCGGTGTCTCGCTCGACCATGTCGCACATTGCTCCGAAAGGAGGCCATAACTTGGCCTTTGCATACTATGGCTTGACAGAGCGCGCCTCCGCCTTAGTGGGACCTATCATCTGGGGGTTAGTCGTTTCAGGCCTTACTTCCATGGGAAGCGATCGCTACCGCATTGGAATGTTAGCAATCACAGGGTTCATCGGTCTAGGTGCTTGGGCCTTGTCAAAGGTGAATGAGAAACAGTAGCATGAAGATCATCCAGGAAGATAAAAAGTTCAAAGTTGAGTCCTCTAGCAAGAAAGGTCTCTTCTACGAGGTCTATCCAGAGCGCCCCTTCTGCTCCTGCCCTGAGTACAAATTCCGGCTGATTCGCACGAAAACCCCATGCAAGCACATCAAGGCTGTTCAGGAGTTGGAAGGAAAAAAAGAACCAAAGAAAGAGCCTTCTAAAGCTACTGCAATTTTAGCATTTGTCAAAGGCAAAGGAGAGTTGATTCGTTAACTTTAATCGACCAATTCGGTGAAGAGGCTATCAATCAGCTCATTGAGCAGGGCGAATTGATCGAGGAAAAAGGTAAAATACATTTAGTATAGAAACGTTTTTATGTAATCTTTCCCACTCCAAATAATATGCTAGAAGAAAGCTCTTTAACCGAAGCCAGCGTCTGGCTTCGCTACCTCAACGGTCCAAAGCCAAAAAATATCTTCTTACAGACTCTCTAAGTCCTAATGAAGAGCGATTAAAACCAGAGCAAGAGTTAGTAGATAAGGACGATTTAGAAGAGCGCATTCTGCAAAGTCCTTATCTGGAAGACGCCATTTTATTAGAAAGCGAAGACCCAAACAAGGCCTTAAACAGCCTTCTAAATCGTTTATACGAGGAGCATAAAACCCTAAAATTAGGCCATTACCCCATCACAGATCATCCCTCTGCTTTTTACAGCCTTGAAACGCCTAGGGAAGCCGTTCTTTTAGCACCTGGCAATTGGGTTATCAGTCGCGTCCAAAAAGACATTCTGGGTTTAAACGTTCTAGGCCGTTGTTGGCCGAACACAGGCATCATCGAAATTCTAGACACGCTCACAGGCGCAGATTACGAAGAAGTTCAACAGCACGAGTTCAACCACCTTCTGCATCCAGAGGAATCCGAGTCCCAGATTCGTTACCGTACACGATGCATGGGGCATGACAAATACAACTAGTTCTCGTCGATATAGAAAAATCGTAAGGTTTAAATACCACGACGCCGTAGGAAACAGCAATGGCAGAGAAAGACCCCGCTGCAGGAATCGGCGGTAAAGAAGACGATAAGAAGTTTTCTAAGCAATTAATCGGCAAGACCGTTGTTTCCAAGACCGGCAAGCGCTTTGGCGAGGTCGGAGACATCATTTTCGAAACCAGTTCCGGAGAGCTCATCCATATGGTATTACAAAATCCTACGGCGTACACTAAGCGCATGGAGCTCGAAAAGACCAAAGACGGAGAAATCTTAATCCCTTTCTCAGCGGTCATTGCCATCGGCGACTTTATGGTGGTCGCCGAAGAAGATATTATTTAGTTATATCTTTGATCTTATTCGGAGACCTCAGAAATCGAAGATTTCTGCATGGTTGCAGAGGAAGACATCATATAAAGTTCTATCCATTGTCTTACTCTGAAACTTGAAAAATCGAAGATTTGCCTTGGTTGCTGAGGAAGACATCATTTAGTTTCTATCTATGATCTAACTAAGCAACTTCAAAAAACGCAGTTTTTTTGTATGTCGCAGAAGAGGACATTATTTAAATATACATTTTCTTATCCTGCAACTTCAAAAATCATCAGATTTTTGTATGTCACTGAGGAAGATATTATATAAAATTCAATTCTAAGTTTTCATTAAGAAGTTTTAAGAGGGTTTACTCGGCTGCTCAGAAGGATTGGATGGAAGGGGGGGAGATGCAACTTTCGGCGGTGCTACACCAATGGCAGGCTGGCTAGGTAGATTAAGCTGCTTGAGTAAGGCGTGTTTGTTTTGGATGCGTTTGTATTCTTCGTATCCGATTAGGCAAACAGAAATAACAATAACAATCAGGACAAGGTAAATCCATGGGAAGTTGCTTGTTCTGCAATCCGGATCTGTATTACAACTAGAATCGCACGTTCCGTCTCGAGAAGATTTACAAGCAATCAAGGTTTCCGGAGCGCAGTCTTCAACGCAAGTTTGGTCAGTTTCAAACCCGTCGCAAACCTGGTTAAGATTACAAAAAAGGGTATGGATGGATTTTCTTATGTGAATTTGTGAGCCTTGTTTTATAACCAGAGTGTCGTAGAATTCTTGATAGGGAACGGTTATAAACAGAGAAGTCATGCTGCTTCCAGGGAAGTAAATAGGTTTGATGGTTTGTTCGTAAGCAGGCCTTCCTTTTTCATCAAAGACCTGTAAATTGTAAACCGATCCAATGGCTCCTTTTTCCTGGGTTGGTGTTCCATCAACAAGTTTAAAGCCTTTTAAGAACACATTGCCATTTTGGTAAAAATCAATCTTAAGTTCCATGACTTTCTGCGCGAAAGTTAGCGATAAAAGTAAGAGAAAGATTGTCAAATAAAGGGTCCACCTCTTTTTCATATGAATCTCTCAAAAGCATTTAGCTGATTTTATTTTGTAATAGGTTTTGAACCGAGTGAGGCCCGCTCCAGCCAGTTCTGCTGGGGAAGCTTCCTATGTCTGCCTCTGAGGGATTGTACGCCCAATACCGATCAGCAAGCAGCACAATCCACCTTCCATGGTAGTAAGATAAGTCATCAATGTGTTTCAAGTTGAAGGGGGTATTGTCGGGGCAAGGTTGGCAATCTAGGCCGCAATCAATGCCAATTTCTCGTTCGCTGGTTTTTCCGTCATGACAATCCGTAGTGGCATGACAACCACCTTCTTCTGTCCATTCACATTTCATACCGGATAAGCAACGATGGGCTTGGCAACTGTATTTTTCAGGATAGTCTTCACAGGTTTGGATCGTACTACAGGATAGGCAGCTGCCTTCAATCAGATAGGGGTAGTAGTAGCATCCTTCCTGGATGGAATGACATTCATCTTCATCGCAAATGTTGAAAAAGCCATCTCCGCACTGATTACAGTTTTCCGCAGCAGCACAATCTTCGGCGCAATTCTCATTGCTTTCGTCCGCATCACAAATGCCGTCGCCACAGAATCGTGGTAAGCTGCAAGTGTCTTCAAAGCAAACCTGGCTGAGGCAATCAGAGTCTTTTCCACAGTTTTGGTCAAATAAGCAGCGATCCGTGCAAAGTTCTCCGCCGCAGTCCACGTCCGTCTCATCTTGGTTGAGGATTCGGTCAAAGCATTCTACATTGACTTGGTCTTCTGGCAGGCAAAGGCCGGCAACGCAATTTCTTGTGTCACAATCACCGTTCTCAAGGCATTCCTGTCCGACCGCACAGGGTAAACAATCTCTTCCTCCGCAATCCAAGTCAGTTTCATCTTCATCTGGGATCTGGTTTAGGCAATGGGGGTTTGCTTGATCAAATGGGAAGCAGATTCCATCCACGCAATTATGGCTGGCACAATCGTTGTTACCTAAACATTCCTGTCCAACTGAACAAGGCGGACAACTGCCGCCGCAGTCTAAGTCGGTTTCATCTCCATCAGCTAAGTTATTCGTGCAAGTATCTGATGGTGTGAATCGGCAATCATTGCACTGTGCTCCCGAAGGAAGAGGATTTCCATTGCACAGCTTCACTGCGTTTGTAGTACCGTCAAACTCACAGGTTTCTTCTCCAAAGCAAACTCCGTTACCGCAGACTTCAGGATCTAAGTACTGACAATTATGGCAAGCAGCTCCATCTGGAATGGGTTCATCATCGTCACCACCGCATAATTTCTGGCGATCATTAGCACCATCCCACTCGCAGCTTTCTCCTTCTTGGCAGACTCCATCTCCGCATGAGGGTATGGTAGGACAGTCTTTAGGACATTCCCCACAAGGCAAAGTGGAACAGGGAGGATCGTTATATATACACAAGGGACACTCTCGTTCGCCATCATCACACTGTTCATTCCCACAAGTTCCAGTTCCACAAGCTCCTTCGTATAAGAAGCGTGCATCGTTGTCTTGGTCAAGCAAACAGCGATTGTTATACGTTTGCTGAGTGGGCAAGCAAGGTTCTGTGACGCATTGCACTTGTTTTTCGCCGCAAACAGGCGAGAAGATATAAGGACAAACAACAGGACAATCTTCCGGGCAACTTCCAGCTATGCAAGGAGCTTTACAGGGTGGGTTTGCATAAACACAAGTCGGACACTCATTCGCCTCGCCAGCTTCACACAGCCTGTTTCCACAAAGGGTGCTGCTTCTAGGTCTGCCGGAATCACCTGTAGAAAGATTCACACAAGTTCCTCCTCGACAAGTGCCATGCATGCAACTCGTGCCATGGCAGCAGGGCTCTCCTACATGGCCACAAATTTCATTGGTAATCATTCCACTAATGGAAGAGAGTGCTGGAGGTTCTCCTTGACAGTTTCCTTCCACACAGAGGCCATTTTGGCATTCATCTGCACAATCACAGGATGCATCCGTAGTTTTCTTGACGCAAGAGTCACATCCAGAAGTTTCCTTGCAAACAGGCTCGAAGGCATCAACAAGAGTGCCTCCTAAACCGAAAGGACTTCCATAGGACCAAATGTAAACATATTGATAAGACCGGTAGTCTTGATGCCCGATATCCAGTAAATTTTGACTTCCTGTATAGCATTCGTTGGTTGCAGCCGGCAGGGTTTGTGCATCACGAGAGATCAAAGGAATATTTTCGCATCCTCTATAAGGGGGTCTGCGAGGTTCAATGTAAGTCCAACCCTCTGCATGGGGGTTCCCATCAAGGCCAGGGTTTATGTCTAAGTTTGCTTTTGAAGTTCCGACCCAGATCTGTCCTTGGTTGTTGCGGCCTAGGTTCCATTCAAATAAGTCCGTTCCAGGAGTATCGTAGAACGTACCAAAGTCGAATAATAGGTAACCCGCCTGATCTGTTTGGTAATTGCCAATTTCAGCATTGGCTTGGTCTAAATATAAGGCGTTCTCAGGGTTTCGAACTTGTTCAGAAGCAAGGAGACGAGGAAGGGTAGAAGGGTTTTTACAGTCTTCAGGGCAATTAACACTATTTTCTTCAGAGTCACAGGTACCATTTCCACAAAGATTTTCTCCAATGCAATCAACCGAGCAAGTCTCGCCAAGATCGCAAACACCGTCCCCACATCTAGACGACGCTGCTGTAGTATGACTAGATATAAACTTCCAGAGTTCTTCAATAGGGCGAGGCCCTTCCCAATTCTTTTCAGGGTGTTTGAACCATACTTCATCTTTATTTTGATCAGGGTCATATTGAGTGGCGATGAAAGTGTTTTCAAATTGGGCAAAGGAATCGTAGCGAAGGGGTTTTTTAGTTGCCGGGCTTATGTCCCATTCAGGAAGTTCAGAGATCGTATCCGGCCCTTGTATTTCGCTGGGTGATAAATAATAGAGTTGGTCTTTTTCAGTGAGGAATAAGAGGTTTCCGCTCAATGCAGCCGAATGAATCTGAGAGGGGATCACAGGTCCTTGGTCTTTTAAATAGTCGGTAATAAGAGTGGGGGGTTGCCATCGCCCATTTTGGTATTCCCAAAGGTAAGGCCCGGCCGTAACAAAGGTGCTAAACAAATCACCGCCTTCAACTAAAGCGTCATAAGAATTGGGGAGAATGGGTTCTTCACGACAGGCTCCTTTTTCGCAGCCATTTTCACAGAAAAGGCTCTGGCTTATACGCTGATTTTCCTGGCAAGAGTACTCAATAAGGCGTGCTGAATTAGCGCAAGAGTCGGATTTATAATCAGAAGCAAAGACAACGCCGCCAAGCGAAATTTCAAAAGCAAGGTCTTCGGCTTCGAGGATTTGCAAAACAACACCTCCTTTAGTTAAAGTAAGTTTATCTACAAAGAGGGGCTGAGCTGGATCATCATAGAGAATATGGAAAGTGTAGCTTCCAACATCTCCCGGTTCAATCTGAATAGGGAGGCGATAGTCTTCATAGTCCTTACCAGAAACCGGTAAGGTTCCAATCTGACCTTCAACTTCGATTTGTACTTCAGGGACTCTCGAGGTTGTTTGTTCACTGGCAGCTGTTAAGGTCAAGAGATAATCTCCAGAGTCTTGGAATTGGAGTTGTCCTTTAGCGCTTCCAGGGCTAAAGTAAGCAAGTACTTTTCTTCCATATCCTTGGCTAGCCGTTCCAATCTGGTTGGGGTTGTTCCCTCCATCCGTGTCTAAGCATTCAGAATCCGGCTCTATTTGTGTCAATGAATATTGGACGGTGTGGGTTTCTTGAATGTCCGAACAGGCAATGTAAAGTTCTCCGAAAAAATCGAAGTTTTGTACCGTGTGAGTCTGCGTCCATGTTTGGTCGCTTTCTCCTTCAAAAAAGACGCCATCAATCGGCATTTGTATGGGTTGGCGCGCGTAAGCACAGTGGGTAGCAAGCGTTGTTTTTACGGTGAGAAGGTAGGGGATTTGTTGGGTCTTTCCATCACGGGGAGACTCAAGGTAAATCTCGAACGGGGTTGTAATGATTTGGCAATCTTGGGGACAGTTGGTTTCATCTTCTTGTCGTTCACAGGCTTGGTTACCGCAGCAGGTATCAGATAAGAGGCACCCATTAGAATCAGTCCCTCCAAAAACAGCAGTTTGGTTTTCAGAGCATTCAGCAGGCGCCGGTAAGAGGCATTCTAAAGGAGGGGCCTCACAATCATTCGGGCAGTTCCCATGAGTTTCTAAAGTGTCATCACACAGCCCGTCTCCGCAACAAGTAGGGGGAAGAGGGCATCCTTGCGCATCCACATTTAAGTTGAAAAGGGCAAAGGCAGGGGGTGGACAAACAAGGTCAAACGAAAGGCATTGGGCATCTTCAAGTCCTCCTTCACTAAAGTGTAAGATGGCAAAAGTGGCTTGGTTGTCCTGGCAGTTTGTTAAAGGGAATCGGTCTCCGTCCAAATTGAAGGCGAGGCTAGATCTACACTGGGAGACTTGCATACTGAGCGCAATAGGGATATTAAAAAGTCCATCCAGTTCAGTTCCAAGGTCATCTTTGGCTAGGAATCTGTAAGTCTCACTTTGGAAGGGAGAATTAGGATCTGGAAGAACAAGTTGAATGCTAACTTCTTCCACATCGATACCGTCAGCCTGCAAGCCCGCAGGGATGGTGAGGGTTATTTTTTCATCCGGTGATTTTAATGTAACGCTTTGGCTAGGGCTTACAGAGGTTCGTGCGATAAAATCAGTAAAGATGCCTGTGGCACGTCCTTCTCCTTTAAGGCCAATTTTAATGCGTCCATTTATGTTTTTAAAGCAAGCGTAATAGGGATAAGCATCCAAATGAATAGTTCCGAAGTCATAGGCCTTCACTTCTTTACCAAGAGCAAAAACAGCATTGGGGCTTCCAGAAACCAAGCTATCATAGATGATTTTGTACTCATTCTGGATGTTGTAGCTTTGTTGAAGTTCATTTTTTTTGGAGAGGTCAATAAAGCAGATCTCATCGAAAGATTCTGGGAGGAAATACGTGTTTTCTACGTAAGCTCCATAGCGACTTTGAATAGTTTCCAGATCGGATCTAAGCTGAGTTTCAAATTGAAGGAGGTTGGTTTCAGCTCCTCGGGTTTGAACTTGATCAGTCCCTTTGTAACCAATAAGGATGAGAAGGCCTATAATCAACAGAGCAAAAATATAATATAGAGCGTGTTGTGCTTGTGCTTTTCGCATTCCTCTCCCCTTTATGCTCATTTTTGCCTATTCCCCTATAAAAAGTTTTTGTTATTGTTGAGGAGGTGGACTTTAGGGGGGTTGCTGAGGAAGACATTATTTAGTTTCTATCTATGATCTAACTAAGCAACTTCAAAAAACGCAGTTTTTTGTTTGGTTTCTGAAGAGGACATTATTTAGCCTCTTTTATTCGCATCGCAGCGCCAACCTTCCGTTGGGATGCAAGAGACAAAGCGTGATTCCTTTTACACTACCCCCTATTTCTTACAGACAAAAAAAGAGAACGTTCAGAAAACTTACTGGTGGTTTGGTGGTTAGGAGCACCAAATCATCTTGGGTGTGCCTGAAAGAAGGGGGTTGTTGTTGGGATCTGGGACATTAATGGCGTGCACATAGATCGTGTGAGGTTGTCCATCTTTTACGCTGGAGGGTGTGGGGAAGTAAAAGCCATGGTTGGGGTTGCCTCCGCATTCTGCGGCTACGGCAGGTTCGCGGGCAATGTCAGCTCTGGTGACTCCGATGAATGTTCCAGAGCCTGCGGGGCCGTCTTTATAGAAGTGAATCATTATGGGCAAGGGGTAATCGTCAGCGTCGCACGCCCATCCGCCACTAGCTGTACAATCGCTTCCATCATGCCAGCCTTTAGGTAGTGAGCTTTTGCAAAGGTGAGTAGGGGGCATACATACGTTGCTGGTGCAGTCCGACATGACTTGACAGCGTTTTCCACCCGAACAGGGGCTGCATATAGTTCCTCCACAATCTACATCACTCTCATCCTGATTCTTAATGCCATCTGTGCAGGATATGCACTTTTTAGTTGACAAGTCGCACCTGCTGCTCTGACAGTCTATATTTATGCCGCAACGCTTACCGTCACTGCATTTGGCGGGGCAGCTTCCACCGCAGTCTACATCACTCTCATCCTGATTCTTAATGCCATCCATGCATCCAACCGATGAAGTGACCGTTATATTGAGTTTGAAAACGTTGTCGATTTCATCGATTTCCTTAATTTGGTTGTCGGGGTCAAGGATTAGTTTAATGGCATTAAGACCTACCTGGTCAGCAGTCCATGTGAATTGGGAAGTGCACGCCTTGGAGCAGGAAGGAACAGTCTCCGTGTAACGGGGTACGCCACGAACATACCATCGTACGGTAGAGGCTTGGGGGGGGCTGGCAATGAATTGGCCAGTGAAGATAAGGTTTTTGCCAAGGGAATAAGGCAAAGGAGTGGTGGATTTAAGGCTGATGGCGGCCAGGTTGATAAGAGGAGAACCGCAGGTTAAGGTTAGTTTTCCGCAGTTATCGCTTTGACAGTCATCAGGAGATCTGCATTTTTTCCCTTCTGTGCATTTGCTGCAAAGAGCTCCACCGCAGTCTACATCACTCTCATCCTGATTCTTAATGCCATCTGTGCAGGATATGCACTTTTTAGTTGACAAGTCGCACCTGCTGCTCTGACAGTCTATATTTATGCCGCAACGCTTA
>DATDWO010000008.1:0-4069 GCA_035289665.1 Candidatus Nanoarchaeia archaeon | reverse complement strand
CTCCGGGGGCCACATTTTCGGTCGTAACATAGGAAACAGGCTCAACTTGACCTTCCCATTCAAAAGACTCAAGTGGAGAAGATCCTCGCTCTACACCCATGTTGACATTATATCAAGACACATCAGCAACCCTGCATGGAAAGTATTCGAACCTATTACGCACAAATTTGATAAGCTAGAGGTTGGTGTACATCCAACGATATAGGCTTCCTTCTTCCCAACCCCAACTTTTATAGAGTTCTTGGAGTTCAGACTCTTCTTCAGCAACCAGGATATGAGCTTGGGTAAATCCTTGGGCTTTGGCCCTTTCTTTGGCGGCATCGTTTAGTTTTTTACCGATGCCTTTGCCTCTTTGCTCGGGGCTAACGGCCAGGCGGAAGAGAAGAGGACCGTAGAGGTCTTGGACAATGGCACTTCCAACCACTAAACCGTTAAGGTCAGCAACTAGAATACATCCGGGACTCATGGCAATTGCTCTGGCCAGTTTTTCTTCGGAATCCATGGGCTCATAAAACAGCTTACCGTCTACCATGCACTTTCTGACTTGGGGGTAGTCAGCGGGGGTATAGGAGCGGACAGAAGCCTCTTGGTTTAAACTCACGTTCATTGCTCCTTTATGAACTCTATTTTAAATTGTTTTTTACCAGACGGGTCGAGAGAGATTCCTGAATGTTTCCACCCTGGTAGTTCTGCTTTAAAACTTGTGAGTGCCTGGCAATTGAAGGTAGCAATAACAAAGTTGTCCTTCGGCTCGGGAAACGACACTTCGGCACAACTCATGTTTTCTAATGCGGCCTTGATTTTTTTGATAAGTTCTTCCTGCAACATATGATTAGTTTATGAAGATAATTTCTTCTCTTGGTTCAGATAACGGAATTTCCAAGTGTTTTATTTGTTGGACTACTCCGTATTTTAGAGCCTCCTGGGCGGAGATGGTAGTGCCGACTCTCATCATCGCCTGAACTCTTTTCAAAGGGATAGCTGAATTTTCAGAAATGAAATATGCTATCCGGATATTGTTTGTTTTAATTGCAGTCAACTCGTCTCTTAGCTTTTTTTCATCAAAGCTTCCTTGGCTAGTAGCACCATGAAGATAAAACTTCGTGTAAGACTCACTAGTTCTTTCTTTTGCTGATAAATATATGACGTTTGCTATAGAATCAATGTGATTTGTCGCATGGATTGCGATTGGGATTTTTGAATTTTGAATGACCGAGGCTAAAAGAAATCCTTCATATATGCTTCCGCCGAGAGACGAAAATAGGATGGTAATTCTTGTTGCCCCTTTGTTTTCTGCATTTTTAAGGGCAGTAAAGAGCTTAAAAGTAGCTTGCTGGTCGATTCTTCCTTCGAATGCGATGTAGTAGTCCATTTGAAGCGGATTATACTACGAGGCTAGATTGGTGTTAGAATTTGGTTAGTATGGAGATGGTAAAAATTGTAGTTTTTGTGCCAAAGTCGCATGCCGATGCGGTCCGACGGGCGATGGGTGATGTGGGGGCGGGTAGGATTGGGTTGTACAGCCACTGTAGTTATACGGTTGACGGTGTGGGGCGATACAAGCCGCTACCGGGGGCACATCCGACGATTGGAGAGGTGGGTAAGTTCGAAGAGGTTATGGAAGAGCGAGTGGAGTGTGTTTGTGAGAGGGATAAGGCAAAGGGTGTGTTGGCAGCAATTCGAAAGGTACATCCATACGAGGAGGTAGCGCTTGATATTTATCCGCTGATTTCGGAAAAAGAGTTATGAGGGTTAAAGTTGCTGTTTTACAATATGAGGTGCCTGATAAGACGGACGGGTCGTTTACAAAGTTAGATGAAATGGTTAGTGTGGCAGTAAAGATGGGAGCAAGGTTGGTTGTGGCACCGGAGACAGCCGTGGGGGAGGCAGGAGAGACTAAGGGGACGGGGATAGACCATTTGTCGAGACTGGCGGTTATTGCTCATCACCATAAAGTATACCTAGCAACCAGTTACTATAAGAAAGAGGAAGATAAGTTTTTCAATCAGGGTTATATTGTGGCCCCTGATGGCAGACCAGTAGTGACCCATAAAAAGGTATATCCTGCCGAGCCGGAGGTGGACAATTTGGGAGTAGTAGCGGGAGATGAAGTTATGGTTGGGGAAACGGAGATTGGCAAGCTGGGAATGTTGATTTGCAAGGATGGATTTAATCACTATTCCCATTTCTTGTACCAGAAGCTGGGTGAATTAGGGGTTGAATTAGTTTGTATCCCAACCTGGTCGATTGGATGGAAGGAGATGAATACCCAGGAGTACGTAAAGGGAATGTTTGTTTACGGGGGATTTGCCAGCCGGGCATTTGTGTTAATGTCCGATTGTACCAACAAGACTTTTAATTCTTATGGGAGGTCGTTAATAATTAGTCCGATTAGTGGAGTTTTGAAAGAGGCGTCGGCAGATAAAGAGGAAATTTTGGTTGAAGAGCTGGATTTGGATGAGGTTAGAAAAGCCAGGGAGTTTGACTACTGGTGGCAACCAAAGGAGAAGAAAATATGAAGACAGCTTTGGTGACTGGGGCTTCAACAGGGATTGGGAGAGCGGTGGTACAAGCAGCTTCGTGCTTGTACTAAAGTACTAAGGTGTTTTTAAGCATGGAGTGAATTCGTTTCCAGCCAGATGTGGTTTTGAAATATTTTTCGCACTCAAGAGCGTTAGTTTGATTAGTAAACGCTGAATAATAAACTAACTCGTATGGAGCGTATGCTTTGGTGGCCTTGTTTTCGGAAGAATTGTGGGATTTTAGTTTGGCTTTTAAGTCGGTTGTATATCCAAGGTAAAGTTTTTGATTTTTCTGACTACGAAGAATGTAGAAGTAAAACATGGTGGCAGGCCACAGTTCATGTTCTCTTCTATTCACGTGGGCTAGCCACGTTCATGAACGAAGTGAACTAAACGTGGCAGCCCTGGATGGAAGGCATTCAAACCTATTACGCACAAATTGGCTTATGAACTATTTTAGAATCTAGTTTCTAGCTAACAATTTTATCAATCCACTTCAGAAGTTCTGTATTCCCATCAAAGCTGACAAACCAAACCATTGGGACTTCTTCTACTGATGTCTTACGGACATCTGCAATAATTGCTTTCTTGTATGCGCTTTTGGTAAATACAGAGATATTGTAGTAATTCATGTCAACAATTTCACCTTTCCACCAAAAACGAGCTGGAGCATTAGTTATCATCCCCCCAACCACCAGGTTCTTCTTAAGAAGCGAATTAAGTATTCTGTCTGCTTGAGCTTTATTCTCGGCGCTTATGTGAACTTGAAGATAGCTACTAGTCATCGACAAATTGTATCATTTGAACGCAATTTTTCAGCCCTGGATGTTATAACCCTGAGCGAAGCCGAAGGAGAGGATATTAGAACATATTTATATTTGAATAAAGATTAGTATTGTCCTATAATAATAATATGATTGATATAGATCAGTTCGACAAAAGACATCCGGGATTACGAGAACGCGTATGGGGTCAGCCGGAAAAAAGTGATGAATTACCGGAGGCCATGAATTCTGAAGAAGCTTTTCTGGCGTGGGCAACTGTGTGTGCTGTGTTGACCGCGGATAATCTCTTAAATTATTACACTCGACATCAATCACCTACGGGAGAAGATGGAGTGGAGTGGATGACAAGACGCTTTGAACAAGTAGCCAATTGGACAAAAAAGATTTGGGAGACAGCAAGGAAGGTTAACAAGGATCTGTATACACAGCTATCTTCTCCAGTTGTCCGAGATGGCGACGGAGTAGTTCCAGCGATGGCAATGCCTTCTTGTTGGGGTGGATCGAGACTGGCGTTATTAATGATTGAAGAAGGTCAAGGCGAAAAAGTCGATACTGTTTTAACATCCAGCTTAAAAGAAAGTAAGTCACCAGCTCAATTCTTAGTAAATTTTGCTGAAGGGGTTTATTCGACAGGGGTTGAACCAGGTAAGATTATGGATTTTGTATTAAAAAAGCATCAGGCAGATGATTATGGTATCTGGGATTTGTATGGTGAGGTGGTCTTTCAGCTTAAGGGGTCAGAATCTTCATTTGCGAGGGAGG
>DATDWO010000007.1:0-41827 GCA_035289665.1 Candidatus Nanoarchaeia archaeon | reverse complement strand
TTCCAAGTAAAAATTCATTAGAAAAGGCAGGGCAAACCATCAAAAAAGACAAGATATGGGAAAACACGTTCCCCAGCCCCGCAACGAAGCGGGGCTGGCCCCTACGAAATTCGATGTCTCAGCTTACTTCGGGGAAGTCTGATAAGGGATACTTTTATAAAGCAAAAAGCCTTCCAAAGAAGTATGAGTCTATCAAAGAGTATAGCAAATTTTGCAGGAGATCTAGTTGGTCTTTTGGGACAGCAAGATCAACCCGATTTAGATGACACTCGAAAAAATCTTAGAGAGATTCTTCCGGCTGCTTGTCTTATCTATGTTAAAGACCGTACCCATTCAGATCTTATTTATCTGCTCCCTGATGCTCAGCAGTTTAAGGAGCGTATTGAAGGGCTTCCTTCGGGAGTACGGGCAGCCATTCAAGATTCTAAAGGCCCTAAATCTGCAAGGGTGTTTGTCTATTCCCGACCTTCCACGCCTCGAGCGTATGGATTTTTAGTAGGCGCGAATGTTGCGCGCTTAAGCGACCTAAAAGATCTTTCTTCTTTTCAACCCTCTTTTACCTCTGAATCTCAACCCTCTTTAGAGCAGTTAGCTGTTGTTTTCTCTGCTTACGCGTTTAGAGGAGAAGCCCCTGTGTCTACTGTTTTGCGTTTAAATTTTGCTTCTGCTTTTTCAAAAATCATTCCTAATTCAGCATTTAATTACCGACACCGAATGCCTTCTACTGATGAATCTCCTCTGACTTCGTTATGCATTGGAGATTCAGAATTTCAACAGTATGCAACTCATTTATCCCGTGAAGGAATGGTGGAGCAAAAGCGTTATTCATCTCTATTGAAATACCAAGTCATTCGGAAAGGATTGGAACCCTTCCTTCAAGCTTGTTCGAATTCTGTCCCTTCTCTAACACCTGAAGCTCTTCCCTATGAACTCCCTCAAGCTGCTGAACGTGCGGCTTTGGCTCGTTCTTAGCTCTACTGCCCTTCTTGATATACTTCAGACAATCGCCTTATTGTTTCTAGATCTACCTTTTGCAGTTTTTCAAAGACCTTTGCGAATTGACCTTTATAAGCCCCACAAATTCCTAACTGCTCACAAGCCCCTAAGAAAAAAGTAAAATAATCCTGTGTAGATTGAGTGAGCCTTAATCTTTTTCCGATCTCTTGATTGTCCGCTCTTTGAATCATTTCATCTAAGGAGCCGTCCAATCCCTCATTTTTTAACCGACACATTCGTTTAGCACTTCGACTGGCCGCGTGTAGAAAAAGAGAAGCATTCCATTCTTCCTCTGATTGAGGGTCTAATGCGTATTCACTTGGAACACCCTCTATTGCTTTACCCACTGCTATGTTAAATTCCTCCCTCGGACCCTTAAAGCCAAAGTAATCAGGGTTGGGTAGACCCCATAACATTCGATAAGCAGAGTCAGAGAAAAGAGACACGGGATCTTTACCTAAATTCCAATAGCGGGTTCTTCCGAAATCGATTGGGCGGTATTCTTTTACCCGCGGGCCTGCACGGAACCCTGACAGTGCACTCTCGATTCCGACCACGGAAGTTTCATATCCGATTATGATGTTTCCAGGCTCTAGATCTCCATGCGGGAGGACCCGTTTACGGCCTTTTTTTCGACGTTCGGTTTGGTTGATTACTCTCTTGACTGATCGCATTCCTCCTGTATCCATCATTTTATCTTTTAGAGTAAGAAGCTCGTTTACTTGATCTTCAGACACTATTCCATATCTTTTTGCTCTTTCTAACATAATAGGGATATAGCCTTGCTCAGCGTGCTGGGTTGGGACTCCCCATAATAGATTTTTAAGATGGCCTTTTTCCTTCCCAGGATCCACTAGATCCCCTCTTCCATCCACTAAAGGAATCCCCTCTTGATTACGGGTTAGGTGCTGTACCAATTCCGCGTCCATCTCGAATGCTTTTCTCAGCGTTTCAATCAAAAATGCCACTTCATCATCTATACTTTCTCCTTGTTTTAGCTTGTCTTGTATCCTTTTGTTTGTTTCTGCCGCGACCTTTTCTAGCGTATCTCCCTCTATCCACTCCATGATCTGTGAATTATCTGTTCCCAGTAGCAGAAAAGGACTTCTAAAATAAGGAAGCTTGGATGCCCCTCCGATGCTATCATCTTGCAAAAGTTTCATCACAACCCCTGAAGGGCTTAGAGCAGGGCATTCGGTTGGGCGAAGAGGGGTAGTAATCTTTCCTACTGATTTAACAACTACTGGAACGTTTGTAGTATATTTTTCTTTTTCGACGCTTCCTCCATTTATTCTGTGGTATGTTACAGGCAATACGGTATCACAAAGAGCACTTCGCGTATGCGGTCTCTCTTGTACTGGATCTGCCCCTGAAAGAAAGGCTAGATTAGTACCTATTACAAAGATTCCTTTCCCTCCAGACATGTCTTTTTGCTGTTTGAGCATTCGAATTCTAACTAATTTCTCCACAGCTTCCGCTAACTCTAAATCCGGACCCACTAGATCTCTTTCAGGGGTAAAACTCAATAGCGTAACCTCATTATGTTTTGGATGTTTGACACAAACTGTTTTATTTTCTCATAGATCTTGATCATCGTGCTGTTTTGCTTATTTTGCTCAATCAATGCATCACAATCACTTAATAATGGGGTTCGCTCTAAGCTTAATTTATATGCTTCAGGGTTATTATCTGTATAAAAAGCATGCATGGTCCCCTCATAGATTTTTTCCACTCTCAAGAGTATTGCATTCAGCTCATTGAGTGGATCTTTTTTTGAAACCTCTACCAAAAGACGCGCGATCCTTTTTGCATCGTTTCCAAGACGCTCCAGATTGTTGAATAGATACCAATTTTGTAAAAGCTTGATGGGCTCTTGCTTATTCCACGTTTTTTTCTCAGTGAATAAGAAATGGATGAATCGATAACTTAAGAAAACCATCTTATTTACGTCCTTATCCCGAACTTCAAGCGAATCTTTTAGGGCAGACTTTTTTTCTTTGCTAAGGCCTTTCATTGTGATTAAGTCCTTTATCATTGTGCGAATCATGTTATCTGCTCTACGGAGATTATGGTCTAAGTTTATATCCTTGATATTTACAAAACTCCGAGCAATAATTTTGTTAGCGGATTCTTCCACAATTTCCATTGCAATAAAATTTTTGGTGAGAATGTCGCGAATTTCCTGAGACTTCTTTATCAGGTTTTTTCCGGTAAAAAGAATCGAATCGTAATTGTCTATGTACGCCGTAATCGCCCTTCGCTTAACTGTCTCTATTACTGCCCCGTCCACATCAATGGTATACTCCCGCTCTTCTCTTTTTTCATCTTTTTCTCTTGGAAAAAGCGTTATCGATTCGGGCGCTTGATCCAGATAAACAAAATCTCCTTTCTTTAATTTATGCAGGGTGGTCCATTCTTTGGGGATGGATACTACTAAAGAAGTATTGCCAAAATTGATTAGCTTTCTGTATTCCATTTTTTCTCTTACTCCCTGTTCTTTTTTAAAGTTAAGCCTTTGTTCTTGTTCCCTCTATGTTATCATGAAATCTACCTCTTAGATTTTTGACATATTTATTCCTAAGAAACTCTCTTTTTAGATCGGTCATCTGGCCGTTTGACCACAATAGTCCCTCGTGTCTTGCTTCTTGCGGGTTAGGGAATAGAACCTCTTCTCCTGAACCGTAAATCACCTCTCCACCTGCTTCTCGGACTAAGCAGACTGCCGCGCAAATATCATGAGTGTCATACCCATTGCACGCTAACCATCCGTCCAAATTACCTCTAGCAATTTCAACTCCTTTCTTAACTCCCCCAGAAATACGAATCCTGCTTTGCCCCTCATCCGGTATGCCTGCTTTTCCGTAGACTTCATCTCCAATCGAATCTCCTCGGCTACCCAACGCTACTCTCGCTTCAGCTATTTCGATTCGGTCGCTCACTCGGATTCGTGAAAGAGAGCCGCGATTGAATCGAACATAAGCCCCTTCATCCTGCCTAGCCCAAAAGAGTTCATATCCTACTTCTAAAGGAATGTAGATTGCTGCGATTACTGGTATGCCGTATGGATCCACAAGGCCTATTGAAGTCGCATACCCTGTACGTTTTTTTGTAGTGCTATTATCCATTGGATCGATGTACCAACAATATTCCCCCATTTCTCCATTTCTTAGTACCTCTTTGTTTTTCTTGCCCGTAATCCCTTCCTCACTCACAACATGAGGAATTCGATGCTGTCCTACTCCTCTTACAATCGCTTTTAAAGAAGCAAGATTTGCCTTTCGATCTGGACGGATCTGGGGGGGTCTATCTGTCCTTATCCTACGAGCTTTAGGGGGTGTACCAAAATAATGGCCTACTGTTTTCCCTCCTGCTATTGCAGCATGAATCGCCGTTTCCAAGGCACTGTCTAAATCCACTCGAATCATAACTTAGAAATAGGGTAGGTACTTATTAACTTTACTTTAATAATTAAAATATACTAAACATATATTACATAGATTCTATATGACGTAACTATATATGTGCCCCTGCTTTCACGCTTGAATAAGGGGTGACCAAGGTGATAGGGATGTTCAAACGAAAACCAAGCTGGGAAAGAGATGAGTATTATTCAGACCCATACGATATCCGAGAAGAAGACCTAGAACAGAGCGGGATGCCTGTGCGAAAAGCCAAGTTCATCCGACGCTTCTGTCGGGCACTCTGAGGGGGAAACCATGAAAGGAGACATGATAACAACCGTGGAAAATGGTTGTTTTGTTGAACGAGAAGACTTAGACGAGCAATAAAGAGGTTTTGTCTTATTCTTTTTTTCTTATATATATCACTCTCTTATATATCACTCTCTCACTAAGCTTTAAATAACGTGAGGCATATCTCACTCTATGCTTGCTCCTCCTCAAAAAGTTGAAACCGCTGATTTTTACCTCATGACAGCCCTGCGCAAAGCCAAGCAGGAGCTTAACCAAGTTCACTTTAAAACCCCCTATAAACTGCAAAAATACAAGCAACTCGAGAAAAACCGACTCCGATTACTTAAACAACACTTAAACCCTCCCTTACAAACCTTAGTTAAAAGCTACCCCAGCCTAGACAGCCTGAATGAGTTCTATACTCAACTTACTCAAGCCACCTTAGACCTTTCTAAGCTTAAAAAAGCCCTTGCCACGCTTCACTGGGCACAAGGCAAGATCACTGAACTCATAAAAATATATACTTATAAGATTGAAAAAAGCACAGACCTTGAGCAACCCAAAAAACAAACCCAAATGTGCTTAGGACGCATTAAATCGGTTCTCCAACGCGCCCCCCTCGCTTACTTAGAAGAATGCCGCAAAATCATCCGCAATTACCCCACGATCAAAGAAATTTATACGGTATCCATTGCAGGCTTTCCTAACGTTGGAAAAAGCACCTTACTCAGTAAACTTACCACGGCCAAGCCTGAGATTCAGAGCTATGCTTTCACAACCAAACAACTCAACATTGGCTACTATGTTAAACACCCCTATACCCTTCAAATCATCGACACTCCCGGAACACTGAACCGCTTTGAAAAAATGAATGCCATCGAACAACAAGCCTACCTGGCCATGAAGTACGCCTCTGACTTGATCTTGTATGTTTATGACCTGACCGAGACCAGCTACCCTCTTGCCCAGCAAGAAAAACTCCACCAACATTTACTTGAACTGGACAAACCCCTCTTGATCTACCTCAGCAAAACCGACCTTCTCGACTCAGAAACCATTCGGCAGTTCCTAAACAAGTACCCCACCGCCTTTTATACCATTGAACAAGCTAAAGAACAAGTTCTTCAACAAGCTAAGAAACACTGATTACACGTTTTTTAACACTTCGATGGTGCACGTACAAGGGAACTTGTTCTGGCAGCGCTTCAACGCCGTCTTTGCAACCTCTAAATTTGGCTTGTCCACGAACAACTCGAAAATCACTTGACCCTTCTTTACTTGAGCCGCTAAACCAATGGGCTTACCAAACGACTGAGCCATACCCATACTCATACGGTCTGCTCCTGCACCAGAAGCCATCGGATTTTCACGAAGAATATGATGCGGATACACTCTTAACTTGAAACGGAAATTCTTAGCCGCCTTCTTCTCCAACCAACCATTGCTACTCTTTCTTGCACTTTCCAACGCGTTATGACGAATTTGCAAAGACACCTTGGGTTTGAGCACCAGACGGTATTCAAACTTTCGGCTGTAATTCAAATCCCCCATATCGTACTTAGAGATTAAACAGCTTGGAGTGGCACGAACATAATTCTTGATTCTATACTTAGACTTTCGTGTATTAGGACGCTCTAAGAATCTGTATGCGACGCCTTTTCTGAGCTTTACCATAAACAGGCCGAAAAGAGAGACATTTAAAAACCTTACGTTTCTAACTCTAATCTATAGCCCCGTCGTCTAGCGGCCAAACTTTGAAGGGCCAGGGATAGCGGACTCTGGAATCTTAAAAAAATACTATGGAGACATCCGTTGACCACGGTTCGAATCCGTGCGGGGCTACTTTACTTCTTGTCCTTTTTTTAGGGCTAATGTGGACACTTTCCTGAAAGAAAGGTCTAAGATAAAGGGCTTCCTAACGGCTAAGACATGACACAAGATATATTTCATGAGTTTATGTATTGTTAATTCTGAAAGGTTTCTTGTGCGCTTTGTTGAGATCTACGTAGACGGCTTTGCTTGCATCTTTCCGCTCGTTTTGAAGTCGTTGGGGTTCGTGGAGGTAACGGGATAGGCTGCGGTCGAGGTTTATGCCGTATCGTTCGTAGTGTCAACGTTTACAGAAGGGAGTTTCTTCCCATCAAAGATAAGCAAACTATATAAATAAAGCTACTATGAAAAACACGATGGAAGAAGAGATAAAGAGATGGTTGGATCAGGCTAAAGCTGAGTTGAAAAGCGCCAAGAACGCTATCCAATACAAAGACTATTATGTAGCTTCCTTCCTTGCGCAACAAGCAGCTGAAAAAGCTCTAAAAGCGGTCTTGTTGCATGCAGGCAAGGGGCTTGTAAAGATACATAATTTAGTTACTCTAGGAAGAAAAGCCGATGCGCCAAGCAAGCTTCTCGATCGGTGCGACCGGCTAAACACCGTATATATAGAAACTAGATATCCAGATATTGGTAAAGAAATTCCCAGCAAAAAATTTACGCTGAGCATGTCGAAAGAAGATATCCAAGTCGCTGAAGAGGTGGTAAAATGGTCAAAGACCAAGATCTCGAAATAGTGCGCACTTTTAAGAAAAAAGTGTCCCAATCCATCCCTGTGGAGAAGATCTACTTATTTGGTTCACGAACGAAACGGAAAACGCATAAATTCAGTGACTACGACCTTATTATTGTATCCAAAAAATTTAAGGGTGTGGCTTCTCGTTACCGTTCCCTAGGTTTTTACAAGTACTGGGATTCTGATGCGCCTTTTGACTTCTTATGCTATACACCTGAAGAGCTCAAGAAACTCAGACGGCAAAGCACTTTCCTTTCTGAAGCTGTGAAAGAAGGAATTGAGATGTAGAATATTTACAGTTCCTCTAAAAAGAGACAATAAATAACCTGATCCGTGCGGGGCTATGTTACTTTAGAAGATCTGTTAAATAAACGCCCAACCTACCCCGTTCTGTTTCACCTTCAAGTAAATGCGGGGCAAACCGTTTCAAATTTGCATTGGATACTCTTGTGAGAGCTACCAAAGGTGGCGATCCTGTGCGTGTTGCGTATTCTTCCAATAAGCTTCTTTGACCCAGAGCACCATCGATGACAATGGCGTCCGGACTCCTTTCTAATATTCCATCCACAACCTTTTTAGGATCTTCCTTAAGATCTGTGATTTGATCGTACACAATGGTATGACCTTCGCCTGTCAATGTATCACAAAGATCCCTATGAGTAAAAGGGTTTACACTTCTCACAGCAATGTTTGCCATACTGCAAGGAGTTGTGACTCTTTTATAAATTTAACTCTAAGAAAAGAAAAAATAAGGAAAAATTAATGCCTTCCCTTATTTGCACCTAGACTGGGACGGATCTTCTCAGCACCCACTCCTTTTCTGCGCAAACCTCTGGATTTACGACCCGCACTTGTGAGACCCCGATAGACGCGGCCACGACTCTGCACAAGGTGCTTGAGCTGATCATCTGCAAGAATCTGCGGATGCGCTCGGTCCACTAGAATGACTTCATACCAGATGTATTTGCCATCCTCACCCACCCAGTAACTATTGAGAACTTCACAATTATGATATTTGTCGTTGGCACGCTGTTCGGCTACCACTTGATAACTCATGTCCAGAATCTTCAATCGACGCTGCTTCTTGGGCTTACGAGCGCCCATGATGGCTTTTTGACGAAAACGACCTCCACGATCCAAGCGCTGACGGATGATGATGAAACCCGGCTTCGCACGGTAGCCTATGGATCGTGCACGGTCTAATCTTGTTGGACGTTCTAAACGGACGGTGACTGCTTCTCGGCGCCACTCCATGATCTTACTCTTATAAGCAGGTCCTAAACCTTTGCTCGGGTTTTTCCAAGCCTCCCTGATGTATTTATAGAATCCCATCTTTTAGCCTCCATTGTTTTTCTTTGTTTCCGAATCTTTGCGATTCGAAATGCTCAAAAATGCAAGCATTTTTGGCATCGACAAGAATCCTTCGGATTCTTGCGACTTCAGGCAAGCTACGCCCACATTGTCCTTACCCCTTGAGATTTCGAAGCGGTTTATAAGGTTTATGGCTCATTTTAAGGTCAAGGTTTAAAAGGATGGGGGGTGTCTATAGACTATGAAACCGCTTCCTCTTACGGCTGCCATTGGACTCCATGAACCTGGTGTTAAGCAGATAACTAAAATGCATCTTCAGTACGCAGGTTATACTGTTCGAGAATTTGATACTATCGAATCTTTTTTGAATCATTGTGGTGAAGGAGAACCCCATGAGCTTTATTTCCTAGACACTAACCTTGAGACTGAACAACGAAAATTACAACCTGATGGGCAATCTATTCATCAAGCACATGGAGTGCTGCAACGCAGAGGACTTTTAGTGGCAACAACGAATCGAGAATCTTCCCGATTAATCGGTACAACTGGGCACATTAATGAAGCTCAGGCAGCCATACAACTTGGATTTGAAGTTGTTATGAAACCCCACAACTTAGCCGACCTTGTGGGGCGTTATGTACGATTTTGTAGATCCGAGGAAAGTGAAAAATTAATAATCCCCCCCCGATGTTTTGATCATTTTACTCCTGCTGATTTCAAGGCACGATTGGAAGCACGATACAGTGGGGAGCGGCGACTCGATGAATCACAGCTCTGCACGGCATATAAAAAAGCAGTTACCTCCTGGTCTCTTGGAGACTCTGCTGCTTTTTTTCAACTCTTTGATGATCACCTCCGCCATACCCGAATCACGTGGCCCACACTACATTTGCCTAATCGCATTCCTCTTGTTCGCTGCAAGGATTTGGTTGAAGGAGGCCTTGCTTATACCATTCAAGGAGCTGAAGTCTATACAGATAATCGAGTTGTAGTGATGACTGCAAACCCAGGAACAAAGGCCTACTATTGTGATCATGAATTAGCCCATGTTCTCTCTCGAGAAAACTCTGCTCTCATGGAGGCACTGCGAGAGCGTCTTGGTTATACAGGACCTCACCCTGTTGATTTTAATCATCCTATTTTCGATGAACGCATGCTCAACAATCCTGATGTGACCAGGCACTATGCGACTCACATTCTAATGGGTGCTGAACGAGTGCGAGTGCTTCCTATTGTGATGCTCCAGAAAGGATATACTAGTCAGTCCCTTGCTGCGGCGTTTAACGCTCATGAACTGCAAGATATGTTTTTAGTGGTGGAAGAACATGGAGAAGAGTTAAAGCCTGTCTTGACAGGGGGGGATCCTACCTTTATTCCATTTGGTCAAGCCAATGGATTTGCTGAGCGATATGGGGGGGTCATCAGCCCAGAATTCCCTGTTATTCATTTCGATGAAGTCTGGGCCGATCTTTTTGCGGCTGTGCGACGAGACCTCTATGGCACTGAACGCAGTGAAGGCATCCCTCGATGCGATGAAGGTTTTTTACGAGGAATTGACGATCTTCTTCGTGCTACATAAAATCATATAAAGAAGGACACTGCACCTCTATTGATGGACGCAAATTTTACTCAGAAGTTTCAAACTTCTCTTCTTTCGTGGTACCATAAAAATAAACGCGATTTGCCTTGGCGCAGAACGAGTGATCCTTACAAAATATGGATTTCTGAAGTTATCTTGCAACAAACACGAATTGATCAAGGCACTCCTTACTATGAGCGATTCGTCAAACGGTTTCCGGCGGTAGAATCGTTAGCTAAGGCTTCCTTGGATGAAGTATTAAAAGTCTGGGAGGGGCTTGGGTATTATACTCGAGCACGAAACCTGCACAAGGCTGCGCAGGAGATTGTTGAGAAATACAACGGAAAGATACCTGAAGATTCCGACTCGGTTTTGAAGCTGCCTGGTTTTGGACCTTACACGGCTGCAGCGGTATTGAGCATAGCTTACAATAAAGATCATGCCCTGGTGGATGGCAATGTGATTCGGGTTTTAACACGATTGTTTGCTATTCGGAAAGATTCGAAAGAGGCAACGACCAAGAAAGAACTGTGGAAGACCGCACAAGAGCTGCTGCCTCCCGGGAAGGCACGAGATTACAACCAAGCTTTGATGGAGTTAGGCGCCTTGGTGTGTACCCCCACAAACCCTTCCTGTACTACTTGCCCTGTATCTTCCCTGTGCCAAGCCTATCAACTCGGCATCCAAGAGCAGCTTCCTATCAAATCACCCAAGAAAGAAAAACCACACTATGATATTGCTGTGGGGGTTGTCGAGAAGAATGGAAAAGTGCTACTGATTCAACGTCCTGAGAAAGGACTATTGGGAGGGATGTGGGAATTTCCAGGCGGTCGACGAGAAAAAGAAACCCTCGCTCGGTGCTGTCAACGAGAGATCCAACAGAAAACTGGTTTGACTGTCTATGCTGAAGCCAAACCACTCTGTGTTGTTGAACATGTCTATAGCCACTTTTCTATTACGCTCTACGCTTACCCATGCCAGGTTGTTAAAGGCGAAACCTTAAAAAAGCAAGCCAAATGGATCCCTATTAAAGAACTGTTCAAACGAGCCATCCATACTTCTAACCTAAAAGTAATGGACGCCTGGAAGAAGCACAAACAAAACAAGAAACTGAGTGAATACACATGAACTATAATCGCATTGTTGTCCATACGGATTTTGACGGCCTTATTTCGGCACTGCTCTTGCGACGACTCTATGGCCCCTTAGAAGTCATCTTTATGGACCCACGAAGCATTGAAATCAAAGCCTTCCAAAGTACCCCTCAAGACATTATTGCGGACTTGCCCTGGCCCGGAGCCGGACTCTGGTTTGACCACCACGCTACCAATGAACCCAATGCTGCAAAAGGCACTTTTGACAAAAACGCTCCTAGCTCTCCGAGAGTCATCTATGAACATTATAAAGGCGAACACCCTGAGTTAAATGAGTACATGGACCTGATTTTGGCTGCTGACAAAATCGACTTTGCCCGATATACTGAAGAAGATGTACGCAACCCCGATCGATGGATTCAACTAGGCTATACGTTTGACTTTGGCGAAAAAATCGAGGATGATGATTATAAGCGGCATGTTCTCAATCTCCTAGAAACCCAAGACTATGAAAAACTCTTTATGGATGAATGGGTACAGAGGAGAATTAAGCAGCATAAGGAAAACCTTGAAAACTGGAGAACTCAAATTCGCCCTCGAATTAGTCATCATGGAAGAGCCCTTCTGGTGGATCTAACGCACGATGAAAATTTTCCTCGGGGAAACAACTTTGAACTCTACATTATGTACCCTGAACACATCGTGACGGTAACGGTTTATCACTCTAAACATGAAAAGAACCATTATAAGATTAGCTGTGGCAACAATATTTTTTGTAAAGATAAGAACCCTGTTCACTTAGGGGAACTCATGAAAAAATACGGAGGCGGCGGACATCGATACGCGGCTGGATGCACTATACCCAAAGAAGTGAAAGATCAAGCCTTAAAAGAAATTTTGGCTGCATTGAATGCTTAATGATGTTCATTGGCTATAATCCAGCTTTGTCCGAGAAGTACCTTGTGTCCGAAAAGTCAGACATTTAAGACACTAACCGGACAAAGCCCTAAGCTTCCATACGCAGTTATACTCCATAACAAGTTTATCACAAATCCTAAAACGCAAGACTTATAAAAAAGTTATTCAACAAACTCAAAATTATAGATATGTGTTCAAGATTTTAGAAGTTTTACCAACTCTTTTTTCATCCATTAAATTAGAGAGATTAACAACTGCTCCATAATGTATAAATATGTTATAGAAATTATCATAATTTTCACCCCAATAAATCATCGCACAAGACATAGGTGCACCTTTGCCACCCCCTTTCCCATTTTCTAAGAATTTTAGGCGAGTATCAAAGAGAAAGCAAATTGCTTTGGCCTTTCCATATACACTCTCCTTCCAGTGTCCAGTATTGGTCGCTACAGGAACTAGAGCTATAACTTCAGATCCATAATCTTTATGAGCTTTTGCACATCGCTCCAACCAATCTTTTATTGATACACCCGTTTTCTTATCACGCCCGTAAGGAGGGTTTACATATATCGTTTGATAATCCCAGGTCTCTCGTAATCCATTTTTTTCAGGTAAAGAATACTCGATTTCTGCGTGGACAATAGAATATTTATTCGAACAGGGGTCTAACTGAATATTGCCACCAAAAACTTCTCTAACCGCATCAACGTATTTTTTTGGTGTACACCATTCTTTACTTTTTGTATTAATGTTTCTTCCGGCAGTCATGTATGACACTCCAATTCTTTCTGCTCAACATAACAAGCTGTTTGTTAAGAGATTTTAAGCTACCTTCTCTTGGTGAGATAATGTTAAACCAACTATCAACTTTTTTAAGATTATCTTTAAAATACTTAATGAGCTGTAGGTGCGAATTATAGTTCATCTGTACTTTTGTAAATTCATTTGTAATTTTATCTGGACCATAACTTGCTTTGAATGAATCATGAATTGCAGGATAAGCCTTGTTCCTTTTTAAAATCAGTTCTTCAATAAACTTCGCAAGACCGCTATCTGTTAAGAATAGAAGCCAATCATAGGATTGAGCAAGGACTTTTAGTTCTTTATTCTGAATTTCTCTGGTAAACCAATTACCATGGTTACTCACAACACCAATTGTTAAGACAAATCTTTTGAGAGAATTTATGTCTCCTGAATCAAGTATCTTTTTTATCATTAACTCATAATCTCCCACATAAGGCTTGTCATCACCATTGAAAAGTATTCCTTTTATTTTTCCTTCCGCAGTTCTTATTTTTTGTAGAGCAGACACCATTTTAGCTACGTACGCTCCTTGTTTTGCTTTTTCAATAGTCTGTGGTCCTTTCTTGGTTCCTTCTTCAACACCCACACGTTTGCACTCAAATAATGCAAACGGTTGCATTAATTGCTCTGATACTTGAATTATATACATCTTATTTTTGTAATCCACTACAATATTTGTACAAATTAGTTGTGTAGTTTTGTCTTTCTTTGTTGCTAAGGTGCATGCATTTCTAAGTATGTTTCTTTTTGTCAATAAGGTATTGTTTTTTATGTCATAATCTGCGATGCTAATCTTATCTGGTAAGCTTGGTAACTCAAACCATAGCTTCATTATTTTTTTTGCAGATAAAGTTTTTTCATCAAAAGGGATTTTTAGTTTATGTATTTTATAGATTGGATGGAGTGTGTATTCCACATTATGTGTAATATCTGCATTTCCAAACTCTGCAATACCTTTTTCTATTGCTAAATGTTGGCTCAGTTTCCAACTTTCAATGATATAGAAAGTGATAATCTCGATAATGGTTCCAAGTGCACGACCAGCGGCTTTTTTCCCATCTTGCGAATTACCCCAGTACTCTTTTTGGAGCGCTTTTTGAAGTATATCGATAGAAGCATATGTCATGTGATAATCATCTTTAAGGCATACATTCCTCTTTTTAATCATTTCGACTAATCCAGCTTTGTCCGAGAAGTGCCTTGTGTCCGAAAAGTCCTTGATTTGTCCGGAAAGTCAGACATTTAAGACACTAACCGGACAAAGCCCTATAATCCTAAATCTTTATAAATAAGCCTCGGTTTAGACGACACATGCCTTGGAAACTTCGGTATTACTCTAAACTTCCCAAGCTAAAAAATCCGGTCTTTATAGAAGGTCTACCCGGCATTGGCAATGTGGGCAAGATCGCTATTGACATTATCCTAGAAGAAACGAAAGCTAAAAAGGTTCTAAGTTTTCAATCTGACCAACTCCCCAACACTGTTTTTGTCAATGAACAAAACCTTGTTGAGCTACCTAAGATTGAAATGTACCATCAAAAAATCAAAGGACACGACTTTCTTTTTATGAGTGGAGATGTGCAACCCACCACTGAACAAAGCAGCTATGAATTTTGCCGAATGATCATTAAAACGCTGGAAGGATACAAATGTAATCGATTGATTACCCTTGGGGGCATTGGACTGAACCAGATTCCTAAACAACCCAAAGTTTTCTGCACGGGAAATAGCAAATCATTCACCCAAGAATTTGTTCCTTACAAAGCTCATTTGAATTTATACGGGGTTGTGGGGCCGATTGTGGGGGTTTCTGGATTACTCTTGGGACTAAGTGACCCTGCCAAGATTCAATCGGCTAGCTTACTTGCTGAGACCTTTGGGCACCCCATCTACATTGGATTTAAAGGAGCACGAGAGATTTTAAGGGTACTCAATGAAAAATACAAGTTGAACCTAGGCTTACAGAAATTGGATCAAGAAATTAAAGGAGCGGATGAGGAATTTGAACGAATGCAAGCCGGCTTGCCACCGCAGGAAACGGCCAAAAAAGTGAGCAAATACGTCCAGAAAATGGGTAAAGTCAAAGAGACGAGCTATATCGGATGATACGGAATTTACGCACCGGGGCGGTTATTTCTCGAGAAGAACTCCATTGCCGAAATCCGTTGAGTTTGGCGTTGGGATTGCGCTTTCGACGAGCGCAGATTGCTGTTCTGTGTTTGCCTAAACCTCGACGAGTATCGTTGGACATGTGGTTTGTGTTCTATTCGATTGATGTGTTGTTTTTAGATGAGAGAAGAAAAGTGGTTGAGATTAAGCGGAATTTGAGACCTTGGAGGGGGTATAATCCTTCTACATCATGGGCCTATGCTGTTGAAATCCCTTCTTATAGGGGTGTCAAGAACCGCCATTCTAAGCTAGATCGATTCACATTTAAGCGGTTCTTGAGCATGATCAGAATTTCGTGGTTTATAGAGCCTATAAGTGCGGAATTCTGCCACTATAAGGCTCGTTTAGGTGATAAACTTCAGTTTTAATGTTCTTACTCTACAGTAGCATAGAATCGAAAGCTTTAAATACTAGAGTATCTCGTAATGGTTTAAGTTTAAAACAAAGAACCAAAAAAAGAGGTGCTCAGAAACCTTCGGTTTCTGGCATGTTCTTCGCACAGAAGAACGGGAGGAATAAAAAATGACCGAACAACCCAATCCGAAAGACGATGCAAAGAAAAATGGCGTAGGAGCCATTGTACAAGGATTTATCACAAAAGGAAGACGAAGAGCTGTCAGCGCTATCGCTGCTGCTAAAGCCTACCTTGCCCGAGAAGACCCTACTGTTTTAGGCCAAGAAGATGAAGCTCGACTCTATGCCTCAGAAGTTATGAGTGCGGCTATGAATACCTTGCCTGTTGCCGAGAAAGCTGGCCTAATGGACCGCGTAGCCATGGCTTACGGAATCCTTGGAACCGATACCGATGGGGTAGCTGCTCGCCTTATGCAATCTGCAAAAGAACATGGTGGAATTGCTGACCCTGATGATGTTATCAGCTCAATGGCTAACTCATCCCGAAGAGCATTTGAACGAACTGCTCGAGGACTCTCAGGCCTTATTGGCGCAGGAGTTTTTGGTGGCCTTGAAGAAGAAGTCCGAAGCACCACTTCGCCCGCTGAATTGATCAAAGTCGCTGCTGCTGGAATTGCAGAAGCCTACCAAAGATACATGGGCCGACAATTGCAAACCAACCCTGCTCGAGCTTAAAACCTTTTATTTATTATTTATTATCTTTTTTCTTTTTATTAACGAAAAGTTTATATCTGCTCCTTATTAAAAAAAATTATGCCCCTTCCTGCTAGAAAAAACGAAAAAGCAACCACCCCCCAAGACCAAGCCGCTGAAATTTCTACACTCCACCTTCTCGCTCAACACTGGTTTAATGTTTTAACTTCTAGAGCTCGAGTAGCGTATGACACAGGCACTAGCAAATGGGCCCAAAAGATGGGAGACCGGACCATTCCCTACCACCTCCTTAATGATGAGAAACACATCGATCAATTAACCGAGGAAATTCACGCCGCCCATGTTGAACACCTCAAAGAGGTATTAAAACAACAAACGGGGAAACCCTACGCTAAGCTTGATGACGATACTGTACAAAAATACCTTGGATGGGCCCTTTTCCATGAAACCCGCGACACCATACGACAAGGCATCGGTGCCTCAGAAGGCAATTACTCCATCGACCAACATGAGGCTAACCTTAAAGAACACATAAAGCGACAAAGAGGACGACTGTACCTCCTTGCCACCCAAGAAGTTATCCAAGATGAAAAACAAGCTGCTGCTCTTCTAAAATACTTAAATCTAAATCCTAGCCTACCCTCTCATCTACAAAGACAAGCGATCTATCAAAAAGTGGTTGAAAACCTTAAAACCACTGCACGAGGAACCGAACCTACCTCTGGAGAAGAACTGGAAGCAAGACTTGGGAACTATGCCGATGCTGATTTTGAAGAAGCTGAGCCCAACACTCAGTCCTATGATCTTTCTTATGAAGAAGGATAAAACTTAAATACCAGCTCTTTAATTGTTTATCGGGGGACAACTTGGAAGAACCAAACGAAGTACATCTAAGCAATCGAAGCGTGTTTAAACTGGTCTTTGGCTTTGTTTTTATCTTGATCCTAGCTGGAAGCCTCTATCTTGTGTACACTCATTACTTAACCTCTAAATCCCTCTTGGACGTTAAAACCGAGCCTAAAGAGCCTCAAATTCTCCCCCATGAAGCTTTACGCTATCACGTTGAACTCACCAACCTCGGTCAAGGCGAACGGTTTGACGCCACCCTCACCTATCGGCTGATGAACATGGAAGGACAGATCTTGTCCAATAAACAAGAAACCCTCGCCGTCAGCACCAGCCTATCCGTTGATCGAGAAATAACCCTCCCTGCACGGGCCCAACCCGGAAAATACCAACTTAAAACCTTGGTGAACTATGGCAAAAATCAAGCAGCAAGTGCCCTCTTTACCTTTGAGATTGTAACTGAAAAAACCTCTCCAGTTATTCCATCCGAGACAACCCCCTCAATTCTCACTCCTACTGAACCGATTCCCCCAGAAGAAAAAGAAAGATTCCAAGACTTCCTTCTCCGCATTGAAGAAACCGCAACAAACAACCCTGCTGCCGCTCAAAACGCTTGCGAACAGCAAAACAACCCTGCAGAACATGACGACTGTCTGAGAGTGGTTGTAAAAACAAGTCGAAGAGCTGAATTCTGTGACCCCATTCGAGATGATAACATCCGAGACAACTGCTACCTAAGCTTTATTACTGAAGGCAATTCAGCCTTATGTGGAAAAATTACTTTGGAAAACAACAAAGACTACTGCAATCGGTTAAGAGATATTGATTTATTGTCTAAATATTACCAGAGTCAAGGAAGTTGAGGTCTAAGCAGAATGTTATATATCGCAGCAGACAAGTACGGCTATAGAACCATCCTATTTGTAGAAAAGTTCCTAAAAAGAAAAAAATTGGATTATCGCAATTTGGGCGTTACTTCAGATAAAGAAGATTTGGCTCTTCAGGTGTTTATACCTAAGATTGCCAAGCATATCCGCAGAAATAAATCAAACAAAGCCATTCTCTCCTGCGGAACCGGTATCGGGGTAGATATAGGAGCCAACCGGTTTAGTGGTATACGATCCTGCCTAGCAACAAACCATCAAATAGCTAGATGGTCGCGTGTATACGATGACTGCAATTGCCTTTGCTTAGCCGGATGGAACACGACTGAAGAAAAAATAACCAAAATATTATCTGCTTGGCTTTCTGCAAAGTATGATGGCAATAAAGCACGACTTCAGATGTTTAAAGCATTTGACAACTGGCACTAAAAACTTGCAAATCGTAACGTTTAAATAGGCGGCTGTTTCTCATAACCTCATGGACAATAAAACCGTCTCGGAAAGGGATTATCTTCCAGTGCGGCAACCACTCTTCTAGAATTTATTCTAAATTGACTCAGTTGAAATCGGGGCTGTGGGGCTCTCAAAAATTTCATTTTTGGTTCCCCTCAGCGCCCTCACTCGCTAACGCTCACTCGGGGCTGTGGGGTAACTTGGTGTTTGGCATGCAACATGCTCTTCAAGGAATTAGCCTATTTGGTTTGGGACCAAATGATCCCGGTTCGAATCCGGGCAGCCCCATTTTTAGAGGTGAAACATGGCTGAAATAAGTTACAACGATTTTCTTAGGGTAGAACTTCGTGTTGGCACTATCTTAGAAGTCGAAGAGTTTCCCGAAGCTCACAAACCCGCCTATAAACTGAAAATTGACCTGGGTGAGTTAGGTGTTAAAAGATCCAGTGCTCAGATCAAAAATGTTTATTCCAAAGAAGAACTGATTGGAAAGCAAGTGGTTTGCGTCACGAATTTCCCCCCCAAACAAATTGGACCCTTTCTATCCGAGGTTCTCACAACCGGATTTGATGGTGGCAAAGGTGTGATCTTAACCGCTGTGGATCAAGAGGTACAAAATGGCAAAAGACTCTATTAATAAGGACAATAAGGATGAGAAAGGAATCACAGTAAAAAAAGAAGATGACCTACCCGAATGGTATACTCAAGTGGTTGTAAAAAGCCAATTGGCTGACTATGCTCCTATCAAAGGCTGCATGGTACTGCGACCGAATGGCTATGCTATTTGGGAAAAGATTATGGAGGCTTTTAATGCGGCCATCAAGAAACACGGAGTACGAAATGCCTACTTCCCCCTGTTCATCCCGGAAAGCTTCTTCCACAAAGAAGCAGAACACGCGCAAGGATTTGAACCTGAAGTGGCTTGGATTGAGAAAAAAGGTGATGGCGGAGAGCGATATGCTGTACGGCCCACAAGTGAGACGATCATTACTGACTTTTTTAGACAATGGGTACGCAGCTGGCGAGACTTACCTCTTAAGATCAACCAATGGTGCAGTGTTTGTAGATGGGAAACCCAAGACTGTAAACTTTTCATTCGCAGTCGGGAATTCCTCTGGCAAGAAGGACACTGCATTTATTCCAGTGAAAATGAATGCCACGAAGACACCCTCCTCTTCTTAGAAGAATACCGAAAAATCATGGAAGAGCTTCTTGCCATGCCTGTTATCCTTGGAAGAAAAACAGAGAAAGAGAAATTTGCTGGAGCCCTCACCACTTATACAATCGAAGCGTTTATGGCAGATGGGAAAGCCCTTCAAATGGGAACCAGCCATGACCTTGGACAAGGCTTTGCTAAAGCCTTCGATGTACAATACCTTGGCCCTGATGAAAAAAGCCACACTCCCTGGCAGAGTAGTTGGGGTATTAGCTGGCGAACCATTGGAGCCATGGTCATGACGCATTCAGATGATAAAGGCCTGGTTTTGCCACCTAAGGCCGCTCCGAACTCTATTGTGATCATCCCCATTGCTTACGATGGAAAACCTGAAGTTTTAAAAAAGGCCAAAGAGATCCAATGCCAACTCGCCGAATATGAACCGATCTTAGACGAGCGAGAAGGCTACACTCCTGGCTGGAAATACAATGATTGGGAACTCAAAGGCATCCCCCTCCGCATTGAAATTGGTCCTAAAGACCTTGAGAAAAATCAAGCAGTCATTGTACGAAGAGATACGGGAGAAAAAAAACCAACACCCTTAGGAGAACTTAAAAACACTGTGACGGCTTTACTTGCAACGATGCACCAAGAACTCTACCAGAAAGCTAAGCAAAGACTTCAAGGAAACATTGTTGCGATCAAAGACTGGAAGGAGTTTGAAAAGGCATTGCAAGATAAGAAATTGGCCCTGACCTCTTTCTGTGGGGATCTGCACTGCGAAGAAGAGGTCAAAGAGAAAACAAGCGCTACAAGCCGATGTATGCCTCTAAACGGTGAGAAAGCTCTAGATGGAAGTAAATGCTTCCACTGTGGAGAAAAAGCTCTTTGGAATGTTTACTTTGCCAAAAACTATTAGAGTTGCGGATATAAAATAGATATAAAACAAATGAATCATTAAGAATTATTCCAACTCGAAATCGCCTTCAACTTTTTTCTTCTTTTTTCGATGGGAGCCTTTTTTTGCCGACATCTTTACGATTAAAGCAACTAAAACCAAGACAATCACAATTCCTAAAATCAATAACAGTAAATTCGTCAATGAAAATGAAGGCTGTTTTTCCTCAGAAACTTCCTGAACTGAAGGCTTTACTAAAGGTTCCGTGGTTGGAGGTAAAACTTGAGAAGAGGTATCTTCAACCACTTCTGGATCTGACTCGTCTAAGATCACTGGAGGAGCCACAGAAGGTTTTGTATCTGGGATGTATTCTTCTACCTGTTCTTTTTGCATATTACCCACACTTACCGTTATCTCTTTTTCATCCGCTGCAATCCCTTGACCTTTGAAATACTGGGTGGTTCTCAAACTCTCACTGCTGGTAATCACCTCAAACAACAGCTTAGTCGACCCTTCCAGCTCGGGAATTGCGTCAAATGTAATTAGCTGCTCTGACTTAGGATCCAGTTTTGAAACAAACTCGGGTGCCTTCACTTTGAAATGGGGTGAGGACAAGCGTACCACCACTTCTTCTGTGAAATCTCCTTTGTTATACACTTTAATGGAGATCTTATAATTGTTATTGATCGTAAAGTCTCGCGGAACTCCTAAAGTGTCCCCCAACAACAAAGTTTTTGCTCCTTTTACTGTAACTTTTTCTGCTGTTGCGGTAACCACCTTACGATCTACACTAACCGTAGCCGTAATCGTACGCACCCCCCCACTCAAGGGGGTTACCACAAAAGTTAATTCTTTAGTGGATAGTGGTTCTAACCGAAGATACTGCTTATCTGAATCTTTAATTTTAAAACCAGGCGCCTCTAATTTTATAGCAAAACTATCCTGCACAACATCCCCTGAACCTCTTTGTGGATAACCGCTGTTACGCACCCTTAATTTCACTTCATACTCTTTTCCTGTAAATTGCGTTAAAGGAGTAACTAACTCTTCTATAAACGCAGCAGGGCCGGAAGTCAAGGAATACCTCCCCAAGTCCATTCGACGCAACACATTCCCGCTTTGTGCGGAGTAAATTAATAATTGCAAAGATAGATCGTCTAAAACTTGCCGAGTGGCTGTTAAAGGACCTGTCGTGACATATTTTTCAGGTCTCAAACGAAAATACACTCTCTTAGAATCCCAAGGATCAAAATGAATGGTCTGATCCAATTTTACGGGAGTCACAAAACCATCTTGTGCTACCATTTGAAAAAACACATCTAAAGCTGCATTTCCAGTATTTTTCCAATCCATATATACATTATACTCGTCCTCCCAGTTCATTATTCTCGGAATGTTAAAATCTACTATAGATAACTGTTGCCATAAAAATATTTTAAACCTCACCTGGGGGTGGCCATCTCTTAACTGCAAGGCCTCCCAACGTACCCAGATCTTTCCTTGTTGCAGAAAGTCCTCTGTGGGTGTAATCAGTCCTTCATAGTACACAACCCCTAAACGGTCAGAAATCACAACCCCTGCGGTTTTTTGAGCGTAGTCCAAGCTTACTAATTTAATAAAATAATCCTCTACCGTCAACAGGTCGGTTCCCCGATAATTTTCTCCACTCACATCCAAATACAAAGGCTTACTGAATTCTTCCCAATCGGCACTTGCAAAAGACGCTAGCATTAAAAATAAGAATAAACTACTTCCCCCCACCCAATAAGACTTACGCATACGTCCTCACATAAGTTTAAGCTTTATAAACTTTTTTATCTCTCTTTTGATTTTCTACCCTGTTCTTTATCCTCTTTATGATCCCGATCTTTCCCCTCTTTTTC
Source organism: Candidatus Nanoarchaeia archaeon (assembly GCA_035289665.1). Lineage (GTDB taxonomy): Archaea > Nanobdellota > Nanobdellia > Woesearchaeales > SM23-78 > JBBSWA01. The sequence goes on along the minus strand of DATDWO010000007.1, from coordinate 19,510 downwards.
TTCTTTCTCTTTCTTTCGTTTACTATCTTGTTTTCCTTCTTTATCGCTCTCTCCATCGTCTTTTTCTAGGTCTTCATCAAAAGCATTTTTAGTTTCTTTATCCTTTTTCTTTTCTTCTCGTTCTCTTATCTCTTTATCTTCTGAATCCTCTTTATCAGCTAGGTCTTCATAGATCTTTGTCTCCTTAAGCTCTTTTTTGCTTTCTTTTCGAGACTCTAATCTCTTCACTTCACTCTTTAACTCCTTCTCTTTTAAGCCAAAACGAGCCTTGAACTTGGTTTCTACTTTTTCCTGACGATTTTCTACGCTCTGCCTTGCTTCTTCCTTTTTGCTGACTGCCTTTTCTACCAAGGCACTGATACGTTCTTTTTCTTCTAAAGATAGTTCTGAAGAAGATTCAATCTGCGCCCTCACTTCTTCCAATAAAACGCCTTCTTTTTCAAACTCAAGATTCAGCCGTACATTTTGTTCCAATTCAGTTTTAGGATCGTCTGAGCTAAGTTCTTCTGCGTTCTTCTTAACCTTTGAGATCCACTCCGTGTATTTCTCCTGGGCCTTCCCCACTTTTTCTAGATTCCTTTTCTCCGAGAATACCTTTACTTCCCACAGGTGTCTTCGCGCAATTTGCAACCCTTTCTGCGCCTTTGCTTCTTTATTAAACGTTAATGAGTAGGATACTTGATTCCAAAAACTGCCCCACTTATAGGAAAAATCGTCTGGATTGGTTCCCAGTGTAACCCCTGCTTCGCTCGTGAGCAGATCGGGCTCTGCACCACTGTCTATGGCTAAGACTTGATGTAATAACAAAATCAATACCAACGCGCTAATGCCATTTTTATAGCTCATGTTTCACCTTTGTATTTTATGAGGATTTATATTGTTTCTTGCTATTGAACGTATGGCCCCGACAAACCCTCTAAAGCAGCATCAATTTCCCGGTCTGTAACCTGCCTTGGATCTCCGGATCCTATTCTTGCTTCTAAACCCAATTGAGTTAATTGCCCTTCGTCTACTTCTACTTCATCCGCAAACAGCATCCGTTCTCCTCCACAAGCTGTTTGGACAAAGTAGCTAGCACCTGTTCCATTCGGAGGGTAATAAAACACTCTACCTGGGCCTTGATATACTTCGTATTGACCGGGTCCTGTTTGCATTTCAACAGTCAAAAATCTTTCACCTAATCCTTGAGGATCTGTGTTATTCATTGTCATCACCTTTGGCTCATTTTAAGCCCCTTCTCTGTCGTCCTTTCACCCTGCAAGATATTTTTGGCTGGGTCCCCTGCAAGATATTTTTGGCTGGGTCCTTGGTAGGATAATTTCCACGCCATGAGCTCCAGCTCAGATATCTTGCGAGCCTTGTATTTTTTCATGTTGATCCTTACCCTGTCCAAACCCCTGATGGACACGGAGGCCATCTGCGGGTCTGGGGGTGATAGGATGCAATTAACCCTAGATAAGATGTCCAAGTACATTATCCTTATCGCTGGAACAGTGCCTTGAAATGGCTAGAAGTCTGTTTAAATTGTTTTAAATCGTTCCACTATGTTTCAATGGTCTTTTTTTAGATGAATTACGTTTTTTTTACCTTTAATTTCCTTATATACTACATTACGAGTTTCTAACTCTGAAATAATCCTAGAAAGCCTTGCTTTTGAGAAATTACCTATAAATCGTATCGTTCCTTGCTCACAGCTACCTTCCTTATTCTTTAAAATTTGAATGACTTGATTTTCTTCCTCTTTTAGATGTTCTGAGATGTCCATATCTTTTTTAACTGTATCTGGACTTTTTTGCATAGAAGAGGATTTTTCCTTACCCAATAAACGCACTACAAAGCCTCCTAAGAGTAAAACAAGCAAAAGAGCGGTCCACCACCACCCCCTACCTCCCTTCTCCTTAAACACCACCAAAATTGAAAACTCATCCTCCGGAGTAAATAGCTTGCGTTCCCAGACAATCTTAATTCGCTGCCCATCACTCGTAATAGAAGACGGCTTTGGATAGACCGAACCACTCCCCAAACGCTCATCCACCGGAACCTTTAACTCAAACCCCTCTGAAAGGGTCAACGTGACCTTTAAGTGATCTATTGGCTCCAACGCATTCATATTTGCAAAAAAATCATTCTGGTCTAAGAAATCCTGGGTTGCAAAAACAACTTTAAACTTCGAAACTTGGTTTAATGCCAAGGGATTTGAAATCCTTGCTGGCTTACCATCCAACCACAACCCCACCTGACTGGCATCTTTCGGCAGACCCAGATCAATCACTCTAGATTCCGGATCGGAAAATACGGTTTCTCTTGTTACTAAGACGTCGCTCTCTCGCAAAACAAAATCAAACTGATCCTCTTTTACGGTTCCCAAGACAGACACACTCACCAATAAGAAAAAAATCAACCCAACCCAGCGCTTCATCTTTCCCGTCATTAGAGGCCTGTTTTTAAACTTTTCTAGCCTGAATTTATGATTGGTATCCAACTTGATTCCCTTGCACCTCCCATTTCCCTTCTAAAAACTGCTGGGCAACATAAATATTTGCATGAACATGCTTTGAGATTTCTGACGTGACTAGCTTTCCACCGCACCATGCGACAAAGGGAATGAGTTGATCCGCCAAGAAATGATCGACGGGCGCTTCTGAGCTTAATTCAGAGACTAGACGTTCTGCAACTTCCTTTCCAAGATCTTCTGACTTCTTGGTTTTTTCGCCAAGACCATCTGCGCCTAGGATGCATTGAGATTTAGGACCCCACTCATCGGTATCGCCTGCAATTCCCCATAATGTGATTCCACACCCTGGACAAGCTGTTTTCAAGTATTCCTGACGAACTTGCGCGGGTACTTTTAATGAGGAGCAAATCACCTCGGCTGTTTTTGCGATGCGCTCGGTCACCCGTTGCTCTTCAAGATCTATGGAGGCGTGAGCAATGCCCTTGATCAATTGCAACGTGCCTCTCTTTTCTAGGATTAATGGCTGCTTTTCCGGACGGCCCTCTATTTCTATTTCTACCTCTCCGCCCCCCACTGGGAAGTAACCCCGACGAAGAATCTTGAACTCGACCTTAGCAAAACGCCTTAATACTGGGAGAAAAACATGTTGGAAATAATCGATGGAAGGAGACCAAGCCACGTCGGTTCCGCCTCGAATCTTTAACTTTGTTTTTACTGGCGTAAAAGCGGCAGGAAGTACAATGGATTGGAGGAGAAGGGTAATGGAGCCGGCTGTTCCGATGTCAATGAACACGTCTCCGCCTGTGTATGATCCAGGAGTGAATTCTAAGGATTCTGAACCTGCGAAGTTTCCTGAAACCTTTGCGTTGCATAAACGCTGCAAGGCATTGATGCTGTGCAGGTGCTGGGCCTTTAACCCTGGAACAGGACGGTTTTTACGGATGTTGGTGACTTCAAAGGGTTTACCCGTTAAAACACTAAGACCCAAGGCTTGCCGGACTATCGCACCGCCCCCCTCTTCCTTACTCCCATCAATTTGAATCATTTCTTGTCTTTTTCCAAAGCCTTGAAATCGATTGATTTGCTAATGGCTTTAGGTTCAAGATATCCTGCTCATTATATAAAAGTAATTTATCCAGATAGGATCTATCCTCCGTGTGGATGAATTTATCCCACAAGATGATGGCGTCACCACCAGCCATACCGTCCAGCTCTCCTGGGCGTTTGATGCCAATGTCTTGCTCGATCTTCTTTAAACCACCCGTCCAACCAATTCGTGTACAGACGCTGCGCAGGTCAATGTGAGGAATGTTTGGAAGGATGTCCTTGAAGTATCTCTGGATTACGGGAAGATCGAAACTGGCACCGTTGAAGGTGATGAGAAGCTTGTATTGTGAAAGCTCTCGTTTGAGTAAGTCTTTGTCTAAATTGAAGCCTTTCACGAGCTGCTTGGTTTCTTTCCCATCATACAAACCTATGACGGTGATGTTGCCATACGACATGGATGTTTCGATGTCCAGGAAAACCGCTTCATCCTTAAACCAGTCGTAGAGACGCCAATGCTCTCGCTTTGGGAAGAGCTTGGCCAAGGCATGAATGTTTTCACTCAACAAGATCTTTTGTGCCTGTCTGAGTTGAGCATCGTGGAAGAACTTCTTCCTAGAACTGATGCCTGACAATGCGGGTGCGGAGAGAAAAGAGTTCCAATCCTTTGCCTGAGACCAGATCAGATTCTCAGTCTTATAACTCACGTCCTTCAGAAAGATGAAACTCTGCTCGATCATGGCGGTGAAATCGAGCAACTCTAGTATATATGAGTTGTGGAAGGATGTCTAGTGGGGGTTAAACTGTAAAAAGCTCTTTAACATGCCTGTAAACTTCTTCATGAATGTCTTCCCTAGGACGGATTTTCTCACTTGCAGGAACAGAAAGATCCGCAACTTTATCTTCCAAACCCGGACGTAAACATCGAACAATCTCCCATCCAGGATACTTAGTTGCCACATACAGATAAGCTGATTCAGCGTTCTCTAAATGATAAGGATCCTCCTCATGTGCATCTAGTTTTCTTACTCCTCCTGTAGCAACCATCGCACTATCAGCAATCGGTTTATCCGCTGCTAACTGCTTTCCCACGGATGCAGGCAGATGCAAAAGAATAGTCAAATCCGGGTGAGGAATTCTCATGTCCTCAAACTCCATTTGAAACAACCAATTTAGATAAGCTTCGCGCGCTGCATCATCACGAATCTTGCCACCTTGATGCCCCGCATTCGACCCAGTGTATCGATTCAAAACAAAATTCATCCCACCCTCTAATCCTGGAACAAGAACCATGATTGCTTTTACTAAACGATCTGAAGCGTAAAATGCAGAAGGGATGTAAGGCCCTAAATCATGAGGACTCCCGAATTCTTTCCTCAAATACCTTTCTACAGGAACAGCAGAAGGCTCATGATAACTTGGAAAACTTAATGTATCCACCGGAACATGTTGCGCTCTTAATCGGTCCATCAACAACTGTGTCTGAACCGTTTTCCCAGAACCATCTGTACCCTCGATGACGATGAGTTTGCCTTTCATGTGTGCAATGCTGTCTCTGCAGTTTGTAGTCTGAGAATTCCTTTTAATGGCCTTTCTTCGTAAACTTCCATGAAGGTTCGTCCTTCAGGATAACGCTCATATCCTAACATCCAAGGATGGGTTCGTACTACAGCTTCGGCTGCTGCAAATGCATCTTGTCTATAGGAGAAGTTACCCTCGGGCGTTGTTCTAGTCCATATCATATACTGCGCTTGATCCAGGCCACTTGTCATGACGATAGGTTGCATTGTGGCCATGGGTAATACATATTGTGCTTCAAATGGAAAATCACTTCGAATTCTTTTTTCCGCATCGTATGCTGTATGAATGGTGTCGTCAAATAAGCGGGCCATTTCTGCTGACATTTCATCAATTACAGCTGGGCGATGAATTCCATTATCTAGTGTATACCTGGGTTCTGTACGATCCCATTTTTGGTGTCTTCTCCAATCTCTCACGGCACCGAGATCCGTTCTAATTTCTAAAGATAAACGTACTGAATTAAACTCTTCATCCATTCCCACCCACTCGTCTGTTCTTTCTCTGCCTCGAGTTACTCTCTCTAAGATATTTCTTTTATCGTCGAAACTCATCCGCCTTGCTTCTCCCAAACGCTGACCGAATGATCCGCCACTGTGGCTCTTCAACAATAGATGTGCAACGACTCGATCTAAAGAGTCTGCTTCATAAGAGATTACATCGACTCCTTTTGTTATAGGCTGGGCGGGCTCCCCATGTAAATCACCATCATATCCTCTTAATTTATCGGCGAAGTAAGGGTTTTCATCTGTGTATTTTAGAAGAGAGGGAGCTAACATTCCGGCGTTTCTCTCAATTAAATTTGCGGCCGTGCGTATCTCTTGTAATGGATGACCTTTCCAGGCTGCGATATCAAATTCTGTGGATCGTGCGTCGACGATCCAGGCAATATTCGTTTGACAGGCCTGAGGTAATAAGAATCGGGCTACATCTAAAGCAGCTCCTTGAATTTCTCTTTTATATTTGGCTGCTCTTTCTCTTTCAGGACCCTTTTGGACAGCCTCTTTTTGCCAAGTAAGCCATTGATCAAATGGGATCTTGCCTTGATAGAATTCCACTGCTCCGGTTGCAAAGCGATCGTAATTTTCCGCCATGGTGGTTAACGTATTGAGATAGGCATCTTTATGCGGGCTCACCATAACACTTGGATCCTGAAACATGTTGGATAATCCCCAACGTACATAGCGAGTGGATTGTTCTATGAAGAAAGCGAGTTGATCATAAGCTAATTCTCTCGCAAACATTTGAGTGACGTTGGTACCCACCATCGGCAACCACACCGTATTAGCAATGCTTTTATGACTGTATTTCCCGTACCATCGACGAAAAAAGTCTTGGCTTTTTGCAATGCCCTTTCTTAGAGCTTCTGATGGCTCTCCCAATATAGGTAATGCCCCACCTAACGCATGAGCAAGAGGGCCTAATTCTTCTGCATCTAACCTACTTCCTAGACGGGTTTTAAGTTCTTCTTCAATGGTTCTATTAATCAGTTCTTGCACACGAGAAGGATCATTTACAGATGCTAACCAATCTAACATGCCTTCAGCGACATCTGTTGTTTCTTCTTCTAATTGACCTGTAATCGCTTTCCATAGATGATTTCTGAGATCTTCCGGGTTTCTGCTAAAATAGGAACCAAAAGCACCGAACACCTCTGGAGGGACATTGTGTCTTAATGCATAGATAGGATCGGTTGCACTCGTCACAAACGCTGCTTCTAGAACTTTATTTTTTACTGCCTCTGTTACTGTCAATCATACACCCCTAACCATTCCAGAATGGTAACTTGTTTATATTGGTTTCTGTTCGTTTTAAATAAAAAAAATAAAAAAGGAAAAACCCTTCATGAACTTGTGTTCCGCGTCTACGTCGACAAGGCCAGGTCCCTATCCGTAGATAGGCAATAACCCTTTCGCGTTAATTATTACAACCCCCCAATAACTTGGGTAGGGCTGGTCTTTGTGTTCACGGGAGCTCACAAGCCCACGAATTACCGAACAGCTTAACGTTTACCGGCGTAAAAAAAGTTTTCAATTTTTACGTCTGCTGGCGCTATGCCGTTGCGGTCGATGGGTTTATCCAGCGACTTCCTTTCGGATGCCTGTGGGGTCACCACCGTAGCAACTCTGGGAATTTCAGCGTTACGCTGACTGCCCTGATGGATTAACTCTGATACTCGTTTGTCAAAGCTTATCTGGTTCATCTCAACCAACTTCAAAGCCTTGTTCAGAGCCTCCATTTTTTCACTTATGTTGTTCAATTGCTCTGAAAAATCCGAGAGTTTTTTGTTTACTTGCACCCGTGTTCGGTCAAATTCAGTCATCATTGAAGAAGCTGGATTTGCTGCGGGTTTTGGTTCGCCTCCGCTGCGCACTCCCTGACCTTCGCACAATTGTTCCGCCATACTGTATGCTGTTTCGCTGTTATCCGCAAATCCAAAGTTTTTTAGCTCCTTGGAAAGCGTATTTGCACGTTGTAGTTGCTCGACGGATATCATGTTCGTTTCACTCGTTTCACCGTTTCTGGTGGTGTAAAGTGTATATTGTTTTACTTATTTATATATCTTTCTATTTTAATGTATACTTAAGTTGGGACTTAACTAGGCTTAATTGGGCAAAAAAACGCTTCTTAGAATGAAATAAGATTGAAAATCAAAAGAAAAACAAAAAGGACTAAGCTACTCTTCTTTCGGCGTCTGGGATGAAATGAACACCCTTTGAACCTGTTTCTAACTGCATTTCTAGGCTTTTAGGGTGAGAGCCTTCTTCTACGTCAATCTCTAAAACTCCATTACGACAAGGAGGTTTTGAATTGCCTGAGAAAGAGTATACTCTTCCAGCCATCGCATCTTCTAGAGGTGAAACCCTGAAATAATCACACCCTATAACAAAATGAACTGCTGCAGGCCCCCTATAAATCTCGATCCCATCCAGATCGAATAATTTAACTGGGAACGTTCCTACTTCTAACGACCTCTCTTCCATCGTGGATTTCCTAATTACGATCGGAGGAACTGCGGATTGATCGTCATATGCCAGCACAAGAGAGTCTCTCCTTACGAGGCCGTATAATCCTGTCGTTGCTGCTTGGGGGGATGCCATGTTACACCTCAAAGTTAATGTGGTAAAAGGTATATAGATCTATCTATTTATATACCTTTCTATAATTATATACTCTAAATTATAAGGTACTATAAAGATTCAGCTCAAAGCTTATCTTTAAAAATAACACTGTGTTCTTCACTGTATGAAACTTGAAGGAATCGTTCGTGATGCTCAAACGATTGGGGACAAAACACGCTTTAGATTGTTAACCCCTGCTAAAAAGGGCGGTAGGCCTTATAATGGGTGGTTTTATATCTCTAGCCCGTTAACCTGCCTTGTCGAAAATGGATTCGTTCGAGGAATTACTGAACACAATAGCCCACAACCATTCAAACTCGCTACTGATCGTCAAGCGAAACCTGAACCCCATCTTCCCATTCGGCAATTAGAGATTTATGAATGCGAAGCCGGAAGACTATTGCATATATACCGTTTCGACAGACTTGATATTGCACGAGATACTTTGTAAAAAGCTTTCTAAGAAACCAACTCAAAATAGATCCTACGATTATCCTTGCCTTTATTCTCCATCTTTACGATTTGAATCGAACCAATTTCCTTGGTGTTAGCAATGTGGGTTCCGCCACAGGCCTGGGCATTGAAGCCCTCGACGTCCACGATGCGAATGTCTTTGATGTTGGGGTCAAAACCGATCTCCATGAAGTTAAATGACTTGAGACGCTTTTCAGCCTCTTCTCTGGGAACGTACGACAACTTTACCGGATGACCCTCTGCGATGAGGGCATTGATCTTCGGGATTAACGCTTGAATCTTTTCCCGATCAAAATTCTCCAGCTTGATATCAACTCGGGATTTGTCCAGAGCAATTTGATTGCCCGTTGTTACGGCACCGGTTTCCTTGTTGAATAAAACGGCAACTAAGTGCATGGCCGTGTGAAAACGCATGTGCTTATACCGACGATCCCAATCGATCTTTCCAATCACTTCGTCTCCTTCCTTTAAGTCTTGTGCGTTTTGAACCTCATGACTGATCAAGTCATCAAACTTACCGACGAAAACAACCGGAAACTCTTTATTGTCGGACTTTCGGATGAGAATACCTGTATCGTTCGGCTGACCTCCACCTGTTGGGTAAAAGACGGTTTTGTCTAAAACCACAAATTTTCCGTCTTTAATCGAGCGCACTTTTGCCTCGAACTCCTTCTTGTAACAATCCAAGAGATACAATGCCGTGTCAGGACCCATGATGCTGGGTTCAGAAAGGGTTTTATAAAATTTGTGAACTTAGAACTTAAACTCCCTCACAAAATCATAACTGCACGAACAAGGAAGGTTGTGACAAATATGACAATTATTGTGAAACATCTTTGCCAACTCCTGAGCCATACTGATCTTTAAGGTATTAAACAAAGTCAAGATACATGAAAAATAATCCGCTCCTTCCACAAAGACCTTATCAAAATCCCGCTCCGTGTGCGTGCCCTTCCATGCCAACAATGCCTCTGAAAATTCGCCAATTTCCTCTGCTAAATGGACGGCAACCATGGCCAACAACCTAGAACCGGATGGATAAACCTCATTGAACATTCGCTGAAACTCAGCCAAGGTGTGGGGCCTTCTGGTTTCAGACACGGGAGGCGTTTCTCGAGCTGCAGGCTGCTCAGCCTTACACTCACACGGACAATTGGCACAATACGAACAAGCATACGGGAAACGCTGCCAAACCGCCTCCTCTACATCCATGTGTAAACGATTCATGATGGACATAAACCAACTGAACGAAACAATCAAGTTTTTCTTGGTCTTCTCAATGTCCCCCTGACGGATTCCCTTCAAACCCCGCATGGCAAAACGTTGAACATTTCCTAATAGGTCCTCGAGCTCATAACACCGATCGTTGGGCAAAGCATACACTTCCCTTGCAAACGCCTGAATCTGCTGAATGCTGGCATCCGACGATAAAGAAGGCATCCCTTTGGGATTCGAATAAACTATATAAACATTTCCGGACGCCTATCTCTATGACCCTCACGCTTTCCCTTTTAAGAAAGAAACATAGAGAGAGCAGAAAACAAATCCTTGAACGCCTTCGAGAATTTGAACAAGCCTCTCGAGAGGGAGATCGACGATTGTTTGAAGAGCTCACCTTCTGCATTCTTGCTGCGAACACGAGCAGCAAAATGAGCGCAAAATGCGTGGATGCCTTACGCCCTGTTCTTTTCACAGGGAAACCGGCCCATATGAAGAAAAAACTCGTCGGAATTTATCGATTTATTAACCTGAGACCGGCCTATATTTATCACACCCGTAGTTATTTAGAGAAGAAGCATGGTTTTCAATTGCAGAAGTTAATGAGTTCTTTTCAAGATCCCCATGAATTAAGAGACTTCTTTGCCTTGAACCCCAACATCAAAGGCATCGGCTATAAGGAAGCTAGTCATTTTCTACGAAATATCGGCTATAAAGGATACTGTATATTGGACAAACATATATTGAATAGCTTACATGAGTTAGGTGTTATTGCGGAAGTTAAACGACCCGCTAATCAAAAGCAGTATCATGGTATAGAGGAGAAAATGAAAACCTTTTGCCGGGAAGTAAAGATAAATGTCGATGAAATGGATTTGCTCTTGTGGAGCATGAAGACAGGAGAGATTCTTAAGTAGAAATCTTTATATACCAGCAGAGCCATTCATTTTCTTATGCAAAACAATCCTGTTCTTCGAGTGGCTTTTGTGGGCGTTGTTGCCATTCTAGCCATGCTCTTTATGATCTCCCTTATGCATCGAATGCCCAGTCGTGCTTACTCTACAGGACAAGCATACCTAGCAGAAACATCAAATAATTTTCTTAGTTCAGAATACCCTACTTTATCTTCTGAGCAACAACAAGCACAACTTTCAGAGATTATTGCTGAACAAGATTCCCAACAAAAACTGGTTATGGCTAAAGAGATGAGCCGCTTTACCATGTTTCATGAAGGAACTCCTACTGAAATCGTTAATCCTGATGCTTTTGAGTAAATTAAGCTTTTAGTCGAGAAATATTCTTAGCTTATGCCCTGGATGATCTTATGATGCAAATCTTTATAAATATATACTACTTCGTTGACTTAAGATCAACTAAATGAGCTTAACATGAAACATGAAAAAAAGCCTTCAATGACTGAAAAACTCTCTGAAACGAAGGTTGATGAAAAAGACCAACAGCTCCAAGAGCTGACCAATACCCTTCAACGGCTTCAAGCTGAGTTTGACAATTATCGTAAACGCATTGACAAAGAAGTGGAAGGAAAGAAACAACACGCTCGTGCAGGTGTGGTCAAAAACCTATTACCCATACTGGACAGCTTTGAACAAGCTGTGAAAACAGACCCAAACGAAGGACTCCAACGATTGTATGCCCAATTTGTCGACGCATTGGAACGAGAGGGATTACAAGCCATCCCAGCCCAAGGCAAGTTTGATCCGAATCATCACGAAGTCCTATTAACGGAAAAAAGCGAACAAGATGAGGGAACGATCCTAGAAGAACTCCAACGAGGATACCTGTACCAAGGAGGATTACTCAGAACGAGCAAAGTCAAGGTCAGCGCAAAATGAACACCCAACAACCCGCCCACCAACACTTGTATGCTGAAGAACTCCTCCGATATTTTATTACCACCGATGAAACGCTTTCAACCTTGATCCTTTGCAACCCCCAACAAATTGCTCTTGTCACGAGCGACAAAGACCTGTATGAAGCCTTAGGAAGCATACAACCCGAAGACCCCTTTCCATTGAACAAACTCACCAAACTCCTTGAAACCATTCACATTCAACATCAACACAAACAAGTCTTGACGCACCCACGCGTTGAAGAACTACGAAAAAAAGCACTCAGGTGATACCATGACCAAAATCATAGGAATAGACTTAGGAACCAGTAACTCAGCCGCCGCCTTCTTAGAAGGAGGCAAACCCAAGATCATACCCAGCGCCGAAGGCGCCTCTGTCTATGGGAAAGCCTTCCCCTCTGTTGTAGCGTTTACCAAAGAAGGACAGATGCTCGTCGGAGAACCTGCCAAACGACAGGCCGTCAGCAACCCAGATGGCACGATCCTTGCGGCCAAACGAAAGATGGGCACTGGTTACAAGTATAAAGTGCATGGCAAAGAATACACCCCTCAACAGATTTCTGCCTATATTTTACAAAAGATCAAGAAAGACGCTGAAGCCTTTATTGGCGAGAAAATTGAGAAAGCCGTCATTACCGTACCTGCTTATTTTGATGACAACCAACGACAAGCCACCAAAGATGCGGGCACGATTGCTGGATTGGAAGTGGTACGCATTGTGAATGAACCCACAGCCGCTTGCCTAGCCTATGGCATCGACAAGAAAGACAAAGACCACAAAATCCTTGTTTTTGACTTTGGTGGTGGAACATTAGACGTAACGATTATGGAATTTGGAGACGGCGTGTTTGAAGTTAAAAGCACCTCCGGAGACACCCAGCTGGGTGGTACGGACATGGACAAAGTCCTCATCGACTTTTTGGTGGAGGAATTCAAGAAACAAGAAAACGTGGACCTTACCAAAGATTCTGTGGCCATTCAACGATTGCGAGAAGCTGCCGAGCGAGCCAAGATTGAGTTGAGTACCGTCATTGAGACGGACATTAACCTGCCTTACATTACAGCCACTCAAGAAGGTCCCAAACATTTCACCCTGAAATTAACCCGTGCCAAATTAGAGAGCTTACTGGACCCCATTGTGCAGCGATGCAAACACCCTGTAGAACAAGCCCTTTCTGATGCGAAGATGACCCCAGACGACATTCACAAAGTCATCCTGGTTGGAGGACCCACGCGAATGCCCATGGTCCAAACGTTTTTAGAAAAGATCGTTGGCAAAAAAGTTGAACGCAGCGTAGACCCGATGGAATGCGTAGCCATGGGGGCCGCTGTACAAGCCGGCGTACTTGCAGGAGAAGTCAAAGACATTTTGTTATTGGATGTCACCCCCTTAAGTTTAGGCATTGAGACTTTAGGAGGAGTGCTCACTAAACTCATTGAGAGAAATACCACCATCCCCACCAAGAAAAGCCAAGTCTTTTCAACAGCAGCTGACAACCAATCGGCCGTTACAATTCGAGTATTCCAAGGAGAACGACCCATGGCTGCAGATAATAAATTATTGGGGCAGTTTGATCTGGTTGGGATTCCCCCGGCACCTCGCGGCGTGCCACAAATTGAAGTCAGCTTTGACATCGATGCCAATGGCATTGTCCATGTTGGCGCCAAAGACCTAGGCACTGGAAAAGAACAAAGCATCAAAATCACCGCAGGACAAAAGTTAAGCGAAGCGGAGATCGAGAAAATGAAAAAAGATGCCGAAGCCCACGCAGAAGAAGACAAAAAGCGCAAAGAAGAAGTGGAGATTGTAAACCAAGCCGATGCACTGACCTATAGCTCTGAAAAACTGTTTAAAGACTTTGAAGGCAAAGTGGACGCTAAGGAAATCGACGAAGCTAAACAGAAGATTGCTGAACTGAAGAAACTACTCGAAGAACAGCCGAAGCCGGTGGACAAGATCAAACAGAAACTGGAAGACGTAAATCAGTACATCCAAAAGATGAGCACGGAATTGTATCAGAAGGCTGCAGCGGCGCAGCAAGCCGGAGCGGCTGGAAATCCTTCTGGTAGCGATTCGAAAGACAACGTGGTCGATGCAGACTATGAAGAAGTCCCAAAAGACAAAAAGGCATAACTTAAAAAGAACAAACCGCCCTATGGACCCTTATGAGCAAAGACTACTACAAAATCCTAGGTGTAGAGAAAGGCGCTAGCTCTGAAGAGATTAAGAAAGCCTACAAGCAGCTTGCCAAAGAGTATCACCCCGATATAAATAAGAATTCTGACGCCACAGAAAAGTTTAAGGAAATTAATGAAGCCGCTTCCGTATTGGGTAATCCTGAAAAGAAAACACAGTACGACCAGCACGGTTCGGATTACTTTAAGACCGGCGGTGCGTCGGGTGCTGAAGGATTTTCTGGATTTGATTTCGGAGACTTCGGCTCTAACTTTGATGAGGTCTTTGAAACTTTTTTTACTGGAAGTAGGAGAAGAAGACCCAGCCGCGGAGCAGACCTACAAACTCAATTAGAAATCACCCTTGAAGAAGCAGCCGAAGGATGCACTAAAACCCTAGTGCTTCAGAAAAAAGTACCTTGTGCGGATTGCAAAGGACGAGGGGGAATGGAATTTGAGACGTGCAAAGACTGCCAAGGAAGCGGCTATCAACGCGTTGTACGAAGAAGCATGTTCGGCATGATCCAAACCACGGCTAGCTGCAAGAGCTGTCAAGGAATTGGACAACGCAACTTAAAGCCTTGTAAGCAATGTCATGCCAGCGGACTGCAACAAAAACAAATCACTGTCAAAGTAGATATCCCTGAAGGAATCTACGATGGAGCACAGATGCGACTACGCGGAGAGGGAGGAGCTGCGCCTGGAATGCCCCAAGGAGACTTGTATGTGGAGATTCACCTCAAGAAACACCCGCTCTTTGAACGAGAAGAAGACGATCTTTATTTGGAAGTGCCTCTGGGTTATACTCAAGCTGTGTTGGGAAGTGAAATCAAGATTCCTACTCTAGATGGAGGGGCTAAACTTACCATCCCTAAAGGCACTGCGAGTGGCACCTTATTCCGGATGCGCGGAAAAGGCCTGCCGCATTTGAATCACCCCGGACATGGCGACCAGATTGTACGCGTACACGTCCACGTTCCAACTAAGTTAGGTAAAAAACAGCAAGAACTCCTCAAAAAACTATCTGAACTGGAAGGAGAAAACCCCTCTGAAGGATTGTTTGAGAAAATCAAGAACACCTTTCGATAAACTTAAAAAGCCGGAAAACCCTCTTTCTCTTAAGTAAAGACTTGGAAAACCATGCAAACTGTTCTTACCGTCGAAGAAATGTGCAAACGACTTAGGCCGATTCTGGGAGATAAAATCGATAAATTGTACTTGAGCTATACCTTTTCCGAAGATCGGCAAAAAAAAACAGAAATTGAACAACTCTTGAACACCTTATACTTAAAACACCTGAATGCCAATTTACTCCAAGAACAAGTGTTGTTTGAACCACCTGCCGCTGCACTGATTAAAGGAGACTACCCACTGGGCATGATTACCTATGCGGAGAAAGACCTACACTCTTTCGGCTTAAGAGAACAAGACTGGATACGGCATGTGTGCATCTGCGGCATGAGCGGCTCTGGAAAAACTAATTTTACCGTGAACATTTTACGACTGTTCGTCGAGAAAAACAAACCCTTTCTTGTTTTAGATTGGAAGAAAAGCTTTAGACCCTTATTGGCACTTGATTCGAATATATATTGCTATACTACAGGTAATGATTCCATTAGCAATACTTTTCGCGTGAATATTAATAGGCCACCTAAAAATGTACGACCCAAAGAATGGATCAATTTATTATGCGACATCATCAATGAAAGCTTCTTTGCAAGCCATGGCGTTCATAAACTATTATCTGAAACCTTAGATGAAGCCTTCAGAGACTTTGGCATTTACAATGGAAGCGAAAATTACCCTACGTGGTTTCAAATCAAAGATCGACTTGAGGAGAAGGAACGCGGCTTTCGAGGCAGGGAAAGTGAATGGCTAACCAGTGCGTTGCGTATTGCACACAGTTTGACATTTGGAGACTTTGGCGAAGCGATTAATTATAAAGGAAAAGACGCTATGACTGTAGAAGATATCCTACAGCAAAAGGTTATCTTTGAACTGTATTCTCTAAGCGGGGCTGAAAAGAAGTTCTTTTGCGAGTATTTACTGACCTATATCTATAAGTATAAGAAAACAAATGACGTTGGGACGGACAAGTTTAATTACGCGATTGTCGTCGATGAAGCTCATAATGTTTTCTTGAAGGACAAACCTGTTTTCATTAAGGAAACGGTGACCGACCAAGTCTATCGAGAAATCCGAGAATACGGAATCGGACTGATTTGCTCGGACCAACACATCAGCAAACTATCGGAAGTGGTAACGGGCAATAGCGCCTGCATCGTGGCATTTCAACAACTCCTGCCCCAAGACATTGACATGATCAGTCGGCTTATGCAAATCCATGAACAGAGGAAGAATTTCAGCATGTTGCCTGTCGGAACGGCTATTGTGCAATTGGCTGAAAGACACCACAATCCTTTTTTGATTAACGTACCCTTACTGAACATACGAAAACAGAACTTAAGTGATGACTATGTCAAAGAACGAATGAAACAACTTATGAAACAACATCACTTGCGAAAAATAATTGAAGACTGTAAGTTGAGTGCTGTAAAAGAACAGCCCAAAACCATTGAAATACAACAATTGATGTCCCACCAAGGGATTAAGGCTGATTTGGATACGGTGAGTCAACTATTCATTACACCCCCCACTTCTGTTTCTTCTGTACGGCAAGAAATGCACCCTCAAGATGTAAACTCCATTGAAAGTCATCGGGAAGATCATTACCCTGTCTTACGTAAGCTGGATTTAACAGAGGAACATAGAGAATTCTTGAATGTGCTGAAATACAACCCTGGAATGAATGTGAGTGGAGTATACCAGGAATTGAATATATCCGGCCGAAAAGGGAACCAACTCAAGAATGAATTGATTGAAATGGGCTACTTAGATGTTGAAGAGATACGAAGCGAGAAAGGCTGGCGGAAGATCCTGAAATTGACGGATAAAGCTAAGATGCTATAGCTTTTGAACTTGATCTTTTATAGCTAAATACTCTTTTCGACTGAGTAAAGATTTCTTCGCCCCCCTCACTTGACTGTCAATAAGCACTTTTTGCTGACGACTCCACTCTTCATCTGGATGAGACCTAACAAAATTAGCCCACTGAATAACAAAATCAAATCGCGCCTTCTGATTTTTACCTTTATCAAAATAACTCATTGTCTGAATACCCTCATGAATCTATTTAACTTAACCTTATCAAGCTTTCCCTTAAAAACATTCTCCAAGTGAAGTGCATCCTCCAGGTCCTTGTCCGAACCCAGACACACTCTTTTGAACGCAATCTGCTGCTCTATATTCGATGTGTAGATATAACCGAAAGGAGTTATGACCTTTAAATGATTCGTTAAAGAGGATTTATCTAACAGTTTCCTTGCGAATTTTATCTCCATATTTGGAATGAATTGGTCCTTTTCTGCAAACCGAATTGCGATGTTTTCATTCAGATTCTCAAATGCTGTTTTCATCCCGCCTGAGATGCACTCAAACCCTGCTTTCTTTAACTCTTTGAACAAGGCATAAAACTGAGTCTGATTTAATTCTTCTACAAAAATATCCACATCCTCCGAACCTCTTGCCCTTCCAAATAGAATAGCTACGTATCCACTTATGACTACATACTTAACATGCTTTTCTAAGATTTTGCAGAATTTAAACGCAAAGACATCTAGCTCTGTTTTAACTCGGTCTAACTGAATGGTGTTTTTATTGAGGAACTTCATCTTATGATTTTATTCCTCCTCTGTTTAAATAGATTTGTTTACCCTTTATCTGATCTAGAAGAATGGCCTTCAAAAAACGAAATATTTATATACAAATGACCACTTATGTATACATATGTCAGAAACCATATCTGTCAGGATCCCGGAAAATGAACAGAAAGAGATTGATACCCTTTCTAGATTAAACCGAAGAAAGAAATCCGAAGTGCTACGAGAAGTCCTGCACCGAGGCATTCAAGACATGAAACTAGAGTTCGCCCTGGAAAAATTCAAGAGAGAAGAAGCCACGGCTGCAAAAGCCGCCTACTTAGCGGGAGTCCCTCTCACCCAGTTTCTAGATGTTTTGAGCGAGCGAAAGATCGAACTTCATTACACCCTTAAGGAGCTAAAAGAGGACTTTGAAGGGTTATGATTGCCGATTCCTCCACTCTTATTATCTTTAGCCGAACCAATCGTCTTGACCTTCTTCTTAAGGTTTTTGAAAAAATAGAAATTACTGAAGGTGTCTATCGAGAAGCCTGCCTGGATGGGCTTAGGGTTAATGCTCCTGATGCACTGCGGATTAAAGACTGGGTGGATCAGTCAATGATTTCAAAGCATACTCTCAAAAAACCTGAAGTTGCTCGTCACTTGCGCACGATGTACCCTGCACTTGGGATTGGAGAATCTGAAACCATCGCTTTTGCGCAAGAAAAAAATGAGCATACCCTTCTATTGGATGATCGTCTTGCACGACAAGTCGCTCAATTACACAGCCTCAAACCCTTTGGATCTTTGCGCGTTTTAGCCCTTGCCTTCAAAAAAGACTTTTTAAACGAAAAAGAACTCAAAAACCTCATACGCTTGCTTTTAGCGAATAAATTCCGTCTTAGTGCTGAAGTGATCATGGAATTCTGGGAACTGATTGAACGCATGAAAAAAGGCGAGACTAACTCTGAATAGTGTACCCAGCAAGCAAAAAAGCCGGCACCATGCTTCTGCTTTAAAACTGAAAAAGAAGAGCTAATATTAGGTTCCCCGCTAACATATGGTTAATAGTTGTTAACTTTGTCGTTTCGCTTTTCAGACTTTCCTGAAAGTAAGGAAAATGAAATCTCCTTTTTCAGAACCAACCCGAAGCTGGAGAATGTGTTGGCTTTACTCTATGCGAAAGCCAGCACACCCATTTTTGGCGAAGACTTGCCTAGAAATAAGAAACAACTCCTTGCCCAGTATAAGGCCTTATAAGGTCATTTTCTCAAAGGTATGATCTTTTCACAGTAAGGTTTATAAATAAGTGGGTGTGACTAAGCTTCTTCAACAACTACAAACACAACAAACGCAATACGCATGATTTAATCTTCAAGATTAAACCTGCGCTCTTTGAGCAAACAACAAAGACAAGAGAAATCAACAAAACTCTTGCAATAAAAAAACTCAGAGAGAGTAGCAAACGCCAACGTTAAGGCGCGTTTTTCTGAATTACTGTTAGTGCTGTTCCGGCTATAATAACAATAATAATCGACAGAACAACGTCGGAAAAGCCGGAAAAACGCACCGAGAGAGGTTCTGCTTGTTCTCGAGTATTTTCTTTCGAGAATGAACAAAACACTTCTTGGTGCCGATCCCGCCAAGCACAACCCCCTGGAAGGTTGTGGCTTTCGCTTTCTTCTTCTCACCTCCTTCTCCGGTCCGTCCAGCTTTGCCTGGGCTCTAAAAGGGATAAGCCCACCCGATGTTTCACGGGCAAAGAGCTCTCCTTCTTTCGGCATGAGAGGATGAAGCCCCCAGGCATGAGATCAAGAAGTTTTTCACGCCGATTTGCGCGCGACCATCGACTTTGCGGCCTTGCTCACTCGAAAAG
>DATDWO010000006.1:0-14681 GCA_035289665.1 Candidatus Nanoarchaeia archaeon | reverse complement strand
GAACGGAGGTACCTATTATGACTTCACCTATTATTATGGCACAGTTCCTTCAGAAAATCTTGTAGCTATCTTGCAAGGCTTAGCGTATTTAATGTTCGAGCCGATATTTGACCCAAAGGCCATGGACTTGGAACGCGAAGTCGTAGTTCAGGAAATCAACCGCACGGAAGACTTGCCTGAGCGTATATTGGACGATGTCTTTCAGGAGACCTTGTTCAAAGTTCATCCTTATCATCAGCGAGTCTTGGGTCCGATGGAGAACATTCTGAACAGCCCACAGGACATCGTAAAAAGGTACTATCATGATTTTTATGTTCCGAATAACATGGTTTTAGTGGTAGTGGGAGACGTGGATAAGACCGAAGTGTTGAAAAAAGCAGGGGAAATCTATGGAAAATATCCTTCACGATTCTTGCCAGAAGTGAACAAATCCTCAGAGCCAGAACGATCAGCCGCAGAGAAGAGAGTCTTGATCAAGGATGTGGAGCAAACCTACTGGATGACGGGTTTCCGCGGCCCTGCTTCTTCTGATCCAGATTACTACGTATTGGAAGTCATCAAAGGCGCTCTGAGCAACGGTCTAAGCAGTCGCTTGAATCAACATATTAAGGAAGAAAAAAAGCTAGTCAATTCAATTGGGGTCTCTTTTGACAATCGCAAGGAAGCCTCTGTTTTCGCGATCACCGCCAGTTTCAAACCAGAGAAAGAGCAGGAAGTAGAGGCTGCAATTGCGGATGAATTCCAGCAATTAAAAGAGCAGCCTGTGTCCAGTGCAGAGTTGGCTAAAGTGAAGCGCTTATTAAGGAAAAATCACATCTTTGGTTTGGAAACCTCAGAGAGTCAAGCAGACAATTTAGGTTACAGTATGATCGTTTCGGACCTGAGTTTAGTGAACAATTACTTAGAAAAGATCAGTGCCGTCTCGAGTGAGGACATCCAGCGCGTCGCAAGAAAATACTTCACCTTTCCAACAACCGTAGTGGTAAGGTCTAAATGAGAAAACTCCTTGTGCTAACGATATTTTTACTCGTGGCCTGTTCATACGTCGAAAAGTCCGAGCTAGAGAATGGCATTACATTGTTGGTGAAGCCTCTTTCAGGGATGGGTTTAGTGAGTATTGATGTGTTGATTCATGACGGTTTAGTAGATGAATCAAAACCGGGGATTCGAAATTTTATCCAGTCGTTATTGATCAAAGGTACAAAGAGCCATAATGCCACAGAGCTGGCGTTGATATTAGACGAGTTGGGTAGTTTCAGTGCGAGTGCGGGTGAGGATTATCTCGAGCTTCAGTTCAAGGTAGAGAAAGAGCGTCTGGGCGAGGCCTTGGACTTGTTGAGAGAGTTTTTACTGGAAGCCACTTTCCCAAGGGAAGAAGTGGAAAAAGAGCGAGTTCTGATTTTAGAAGCGATCAAGGCGCAGGAGGACAATCCAGTGCAGTTGTTGAAGAATGGTTTATTCAGCCAATTGTATCCAAATCATGCCTATCGTTTCAGCGTGCTGGGAAGCGAGGAAAGTATAAAAGCAATCTCTCGTGAGGATTTACTGAGCTATTATCAAGAGCATTACGCAACGCCTCGTATGACTGTGAGTGTAGTTGGAGAGGTGGATAGTGAAGAGCTTACAAAAGAAATAAGGGAAAGAACAAAAGGCATTAGCCAAAAGAGTCCAGAGCAAAAGAAGCAAGAGGGGTCTGCCGCTTTAATAGGAAAGTTGGGTCGCAGAGAGAAAGAAATCACGGATCACTGGATCGGAATCGCGTATGCTGCGCCAAATGTTACAAGCGAAGACCGCGTAAAGATGGTATTGCTAAACTCAGTGTTGGGGGGCAGTATGGGGGCTCGATTGTTCACAAATTTGCGGGACAAGCAAGGCTTGGCGTACCAAGTGGGCAGCAGTTACGCTCCATTAGAGTACAAGGGGCACATCATCTTGTACATCGGTACGCACCCAGAGAATGCAAAGAAAGCATTAAAGGGCCTTCAGCTGGAAGCAAAAAACTTGTCCATAGAAGCTCCATCTCAGGCAGAAGTAGAACAAGCTCTGAACAAGACCTTGGGCAATTTCTTGCTAAATCACGAGTCGTTGATGGATCAAGCAGCTTATCTGGCCAGGTACGAAGCCCTTGGACTTGGCTTTGAATACGATGAAGAATTTCCAAAAGTGCTAAAGAAAGTCACTGCAGCAGACATTCAAGCTATGGCACAAAAGTACCTGAAGAATGGAACGGCGTTTATTGTCGGGAAAAAATAAGTTCACCGCATCAATATCAGCGCTACAATCGCCGCAATGATCAGAATCGCAACAACGGCTTTCAGAGTCATATCGTTTTCCATAAAGTCCACCCCTTTATTTGATATAATAGCGAATCTCATAAATAATTGCACAAATTGTGAGATTCGTTAGTATGCTCAGAAACATAAGTTTCTGGCATGCCAGCAGCTTCGCTGCTGAGCATAGCAAATCTACCTTTCTTGTTCCAAAATTAAGGAGATTTGCTATAATACCTCAATGGTTTTATTGACAGTAACCTTGTTCTCCGGCTCGTCCGCAGGCTACGTATTGGATGATGTTTTGTGTGCTTCCACTGGTGATTAAGGGAGCGCTTTTCTGGCAGAACTGGGCAGTATAATATCTACTCAGCCAACTTAGATCACCATCCAGCTGCGAATCTTCCACAACGGTTCGTTCCGTGGCTTGTTGGATGTACGCATTTTTTAGGCCTCGGAGGGCGGCGCAGCTCGCTTCTAAGACAAGGCCTCGATAGTCTGGTAAGTTAGTATAGCCTAATTCTTGGGCACTGTAGCAGCGGTCTTTAAGGGTCACGCTGGGAATGGGTTCTTCAGAAAGAATCGTATCCCCCAGCATCAACTGTTTGCGTACGTCAACCATTACCATTCCAGGTTGAAAGTAACTATTCTGGCCAGTTGGTTTTTCATCAAGGGCATTGATTCTTGTATGGTCCGTATCTTGACAGGTTTCAACCACAGGCGCATATCGAACATGCAAAAGTTGAGGAGGGTTATCAGAAGATCGATAGACTGCATTTCCGGTGATGGAATTACTCTGTACAGATAGAGGGTTTCCATTGCGATCAGCAACATAGCTGTCATCTTCAAAGACATAGTAACCATTTCGAACATAAACCAACTCGCCTTCTACTTCAGGTGCAGAATCGCCAGCCAAAGCAGGTTTCCAGGCGTCGCGATGGTCAATCACGTGAGGGGCATGAGCTAAGGTGTTGGGTGGGGGCAAGAGAGTGTTTCCAGTGGATTTTAAATGGGGGCTTAAGACCGCCAGGGAAACAACGAGTGCAATGCTTAAGAAAATCCAGGGTTCGTGCCGTGACCAAGTCATAACTTCCCCTATCGAAAGGCTGTATTTAAAGGTTTCTGACAAAACCTTTAAAAAAGCACCCTGGATCTCAAGGGTATGAAGAATAAGCCCAAGCGTACGGCTACCTTTGCTATATTCATCACGTTGTTCTGTACTCTTCTTACCTCTTTGGGTCAGCTCTTACTGAAATGGGGTTCTAGTAAATTAGAGTTAAGTTTTTGGGCGCTGGTCACCAACTACTATTTAATAGGGGGTTGTATTGTGTATGGAGTTGGGGCCATCTTATTAATTGTCGCGTTGAAGTATGGTGAGCTCAGCACGTTATATCCATTGATTGCGTTGAGTTTCGTCTGGGTGGGTTTACTTTCCATCTATCTTTTGCACGAAGAAGTGACCTTGTTGAATTGGATGGGAATCGTCAGCATCTTGGGCGGTGTGAGTTCAATTGGGTGGGGGGCGAACCATGACTAGTTGGTTTGCAGTCGGTTTGGTTTTCATTTCAGCGATTTTCGGTAGTTATGGAGCTTTATACTTAAAAAAAGGATCGAGCGGTCTTCATCGTAATTTGTTGGGTCTACTTACCAATTTCAAGTTATTATTCGGAATTTGTTTGTATGTGGTCAGTTCTGTTTTTTTCATCACGGCGTTGAGGTTCGGGGAGCTTTCTGTTTTGTATCCATTGACAAGTATAACTTACATCGGTGTCGTTAGTCTTTCAGTTTGGAAGTTGGGGGAGCGGATGAATAAGTTCAAGATCCTGGGTATCTGTCTTATTATATTAGGGATCACTCTGGTGAGATTGTGAATAAGACTTGGGTAGTCGTTCCAGCGTACAATGAAGGGAAAAACATCGCTTCAACGATTCACGATCTAAAAAAGCATGGCTACAAGAATATCGTGGTGGTAGATGACTGTTCTTCAGACGCTACAAGTGAAAACGCAAAAAAGACAGGCGCAACCGTCTTGCAGCATATAATTAATAGGGGCCAGGGAGCAGCGTTGCGTACGGGGAACGAGTTTGCTTTGTCTCAGGGTGCAGGGAGGGTCATTCATTTCGATGCAGACGGCCAGTTTTTGGCGGGTGATTTGAAGCGCTTAGAGGAACCTATAAATCAGGGAAGGGCAGACATTGCTTTGGGGAGTCGATATTTAGGGCGAAAGATAGAGGTTCGTATAAGGAATCCATTAAACAGGTTGATGTTCAGCATCCGACAATGGTTCTTGAAGGGGGGGCGGTTATTCAATTTTTTGTTTACTCGAACGTGGTTTTCAGATTCTCAGAGCGGGTTGAGGGTGATGAACCGTAAGGCAGCAAGAGCAATCGAGATCACGCAGGATCGCATGGCGCATTGCACGGAAATCTTAGAGCAGATTGTCAAGCACCAGCTGCGCTTTGTAGAGGTTCCCATTACTGTGTGTTATACAGATGCCACGATTGAAAAAGGTCAGGGAGGCAAAGGCCTCTTGGCAGGGTTCAGGATTGCCAAGCAATGTATTTTCAGAAAGATGGTTAAGTAAAGCAAAAGGCATATATAGTCTTTCTTTCTAGAGTAGTAAAATGATTAAAGGCTTAATTTTAGGGGCGGTAATAGTACTATTGCTGTTAGGCGGTTATCTCGCCTTTTTCAATAAAGATGACTCTGTAATAGGCCATACCGTAAGCTTGATTCCTAAGGGGGGAACAGATAGTTCTGATTCTTCAACCACTCCATCCCTATCTTCATTGACACCGGAGCAGACGCAGACCGCGTATCATGGCTTGATCGTGCACATTTTAGATCTGCGAGAAGTGGTTGGAAAAGATATCTTAAAGCAGGTCGAGTTGGTGAACATCATCAATCAGGACATAAAGCAGATCGGTTCGGATAACATTCAGGAGCAATGGGAGACTACGGCTTTATGCCTGGCAAGGACGTGCACAGATAAGGATTTTATGCAGCTCATCCTCACCGTGGCAATCGAGGGCGACCGAGATGGGTATGAAGTGGGCAATCTCATCATGAATATCTTAACCGCCAATAAATATTGGGGTTCGGACAACACCATTCGTTTCTCAGAATCACTGGATAAAGCAAACAAGCAAATCACTTCGCTAAACAAGCCAGCGGTCTCAGGCAGTTGGAAAAAGCTCGTGGCCTGCGATGGACAGTGTGCCGAGAAGAACAGTTTGACATTTGATGCGATCCGGCAGATTGTAAACAATTAGAAGTAAATCTACAGCCCTCTTAGCCAACCATCTTTAGATAAATAAAAAGGGCCATGAAGAATGTCATAAGGAGTGCAAACAGAGTCGAATACACCACGCTTTCCTTATATTTATAGGCATACATCATTTCACCTTTCTTCCGAAATAATAACCAGCTAGTGCACCAATAAGGGCTCCGAAAAGTGAATAGCCTTTAAATAGGTTATGAAATAATAAAGCCAGGACAATGGCTCCTATAATCCCCCAAATGCCTTGCTCAAATTTTCCCATCGGATAGCCACGCTCCTAATATTGCTCCAAGGAGCATAAAGCCTATTTGTAGGCTTAGTTCTTTATCGATCCAGTGATTTATTAAGCTAACGATTAGGACAACAGAAAAGACGAATATTAAAAAAGCGGTAACAGCCCTCTTAAACCATTCTTCAAATGTCTTCTCAATGTAAGGGTTTATTCTATTCATCAAAAGAAGGAAATGAATTGGCAATATAAATTCGATCGCTAAAAACCAGAAACTTATGCGGGTTTTCCGAATCATTTTCAGCCATCCCGAAAGCACCACGCAGAAAGCATTTAAATTTCGTTTCTTTTCTAGCAAAATGGTTTGCATCTTCTGCAAAATAGCGACTGGAGAAACCCCTTCAGAGAAGATTTACGAAGATGCAAAATTCATCGCCTTTCTCGACATTCGTCCAGGTACAGAAGGCCAGACGTTAGTCATTCCAAAGAAGCACTATGGCAGCTACGTTTTTGACATGCCAGAAAAGGATTATATCGAGATCTTGAAGGTAGCAAGAAAAGTAGGTAAGCAGCTCGATAAAGCGCTTGGTGCCGATCGTACCTGCCTCGTCTTAGAGGGCTTGGAAATCGACCATGCTCATGTTCGCTGCATCCTCACTACAAAAATCGCCCTTTCACCATTCTGCCAGACCCCTGGCAAGCGCCTCCAGAGCTGCTCAAGCAGACAGGGGAAAAGATTAGGACAGATCTGTGAAAGGTTTGTCGAAGCGGCGATTGCCGGGTCTACGTAAGTTATACAACTGAGAGTCTACCATGATTGGGGTTCTCACATCCACACCCCCGTGAAAATTTCGGTTCAACTCAACCGCAAGGTCTTGAGGGGAAGTCTTTTCTTTGGAACGTCTCACCAAATACAGAAGCTCATTGTCATCCCAGGGTGTGCATTTTTTGCCTTGAACAAAATAAGCTGCTCTCAAACAGGGGCCTTGGGCGCGATGTTGGGAGGCTAGGCGTTCTAGTTCAGATCCATCTTCAATGAGACCTGTATAAGATTTACATTTGATTGGATACCTGCCATCATATCCCCGCAAAGCGTAGGTAATGGCAAGTACAGCCACCTGTTCAGGAACTTCGTGTAAATCAGCTAAATTTCGTTCTCGAACAATTTGCCTTCGACCCTTCCCAGATCTATAATCATTCGCAATGTCCGGATGCTGTTCCTTGAACACAGCCCCTAATCGAATCCCCTTTCGAATCGAGGCTTGCTGTCTTTTGTCGAGTGACATTTCGAGAGGATCGTAACCCTAATATATAAATGCATTACCAAAACAGTTTTCTAGCAAGCAGCGCAAGGCTCGGTTTATGCATCGCAATCTTCATCAATAGTTTCACCGGTTCGTCTCGGCTCTCCTCTTCCAAGGCTTTTTTCAGCGCCGGTTTCTGGAAGGCATTCACAAATCGATTCCAATCGTTTGCATTAAATCGGTTCATGACTGCTCTCATTTTCAGGTGCAGCCATAAACCTGTTCCTATTTTCTTCCTCCAGAGCTTCTCATAGGATTTTCCAGTCTGTACGTGCTCGGCAAAGGCGCAGCCGGCAACCATGCTTGCAATAATGCCTCCGCCTGTCGTCGCTTTGACCTGAGTCGCGGCGTCACCCGCAACGCAAACATTGCCTTTCTCTGTGTTTAGGTTAGGGTCATAAACAGGAATGAGTCCTGCTTGCCGGTCAATGACCTTTCCAGGGTGCATCTTGAGTATCTGATTAAAGTAGGTGGGACAGTTTTCATAGCTGGCTACGCCAACGCGCATCGTGTGAGGGCTGTCAGGCACGGCCCATCCGAGTTGTCCGATATGAGGGTAAAACAAGATAGCGTTGTCATTTTTGCATCGGACCGTGGCTTGCATGGCGGTAAAGAATGTTCGTTTGCCAAACAGCTCGGCACTTTTTGCAACCCGACTTTGGGGTCCGTCTGCGCCGAGGATATGATCAAACGCAAATAGTTTAATTCGTTTTTTGTTCACCACTTCTATTTTAGCTTTTCCTCGTTCAAATCCTAAAAATCGGTGTCCTTTCAGTATTTTAGCCCCGTCATCTTCAGCTTTCTGGCTAAGCCATTCATCAAACTTATATCGGTCCATGATGTTTTCAGGGTGTTTGAAATAGACCGAGAATCCTTTTCCATTGGGCCCTATGATCTGGGCTTCTTTGATCTTGTTCATCACAACATCTGGATTGAGGCGAAGGGTTTGGTTGATGGTTTCCGTCACGATACCTGTGCATTGAACCGGTTTGCCAACGGTGTCGTGCTCTTCAAACAAGGTCACGTCATGGCTCTTGGCAAGTTTCAGGGCGGCCATGCTTCCCGCAGGGCCTGCTCCGATGATCGCAATCATAGAGTTTTGGAAAGGCGAGTGGTTTAAATGAATTCCCTAGAAATATTACCCATTGCTAAGTGGTAATTAAGGCTAAGATTTATAAGCAAAGCGGCGATCCACCCAGTATGGGAATCTTATCTTGGCGTCCTAAGAGGGAAAAAATTTCTGCTCCTGTGGTTGAACCCATTCTAGATTTAGTGCAAGAAGATATAGATCACTGGCAAAGTGAGGGGTTACTTGAAGAATCTAGAGAAGATGCGGGTTTAGGGCGCGTCATCAAAATCAATCAACCCTCTAAAATACCAAGGCGAAGACATTGGGGAAGGGTCGCTGCTGCAGCCGCTGGAATCGCTGCAACCTTGCTCACCGCAGCGTACACTACCGTAACGGCGTACGCAAAAGAGCCTAAGAAAGCAGTCGAGAGAGAGTCTCCGGAAGCATATCAAAACAGCGTTAAAGCTACTTTCTTTAAGGGGTTGGATAAAAGTAATTTAGTAAGCAAGGGTGTTGATAAGAAAGACGAACACAAATTAAGTCCGGTGTTTTTGGATATTATGATTGGTGATGATTATGATCGCTGCCCAAGTGTGGGTAGGTTATTTGAAAATGCAGAGCAGGTAAGAAGGGAAGTTCTTGAAGGAAAGCTCACTCCAAATGAGATCAAAGCAAAATATACAGTCGACCCGAAAAAGATCTGGCTGAGTGTATACGATAGGGAAGGGAATGCCTTAGATGGATTAAGAGACCCTATAGAAGATAAACGCGTAATAAAAGTTCCCATAGATGGTGCCATTCTGGCATATGGCCCTTTTTCTACTAACAACTGCCTCCCGTTGGAGTTAAGGATTAAGCAAAATCCAGGAGGTCTTTTTGAGGGAACGCTCCAATGCGGTAAAGAAGAGTTTAGGCCAAATCATTTCATACCTTCTTCAGATATAAGAAAAGCAGTGAAGTGTGGTGACTTGGTTGGAAACGATGTTGGATTAGCTTGGGTACTTCCCATCCCTATGCAAGTAGAGGAAGGTGGAAAGAAAAAAATAAAGTATGAAAACCTAGTTATAGGAACAGTTCCTGTTCAATTTGTGGATCCTTCTGAGGTTGAAGAGCTTCGTATGGCTTCTCGATTCAGAGAATATGTTAAAAATAATCCAGCTCCAGCTGTTCGAGGTTCGGGTTTGCCTTCCCTGTCAACCCCTGCTCCGCAAGTTCCTCAAGGAAGCAGTCAGGAGATCAATCGGGGCATTCCAAAGCCTTTGCAAGAGCCATGTCCTTCTTGTCTTCCAAAACCCGTTTCACAAGAATATGAGAGTTCAGAAGTGCCTCAAACATCTCATCCAGTTTCCAGAAAGTCTCCTTACGATGTCTCAGAGGATGACTCATCTCCCCAAGGCAGTCATTGGAGTGCCGCAATGGGTCCAGCGATCGTAAAAGGAAAGGCAGTCTTCCAGCCATTGAGTGGTATTGATCCTGAATTGACGGGTTGGCAGTGGGGGATTTACGCCGATGCAGCGTATGCAAGCCATAAGTCCATGGCAGAAGCCCGGCTTTTATACGCTCAAAGTAATGTAGAAGATAGGGGGTTGAATCTAAATGCAAAGTATAAATTAGCTGAAGTGGATGGTTTTTTCGCAACAAAGTTAGGCCCCATATCCATAGGAGCTCGCGGAGCCCTCAGCAGTGAATCATTTGACGATCAGTCTTTTGCGGGTTTTAATCGGGGAACTTCTACGTTAGAAGCCTTGCTAGGAATACAGATGGGTGACAAGTTCTTATTAGGAGCGTTGGCAGGGATTGGTAAGGTAAGAGACAACACCCAAGAGCCGCCTGTTCCAGAGTCCAATGGAATAAAGACATTGGGAGGAATGGGTCATGTGGATACAGGGCGTTTTGTTTTAACAGGGATGTATGAAAAGTTGTTTGGTTCTATTTCAGGCACAGATGTAGATATAAAAGGGAGTCAATTAAAGATCGATGGTCGCTTCACCGTATTGCAAGGAAACGCTTGGGGTCTTGGTGTTGCCGGTGGTTTCTTGGATCGAAATATTGATTTTAATTCTGCAAATGGCTTAACTACTGCTGCCCCCTATGATTCCAGTCGGGTTTACGGAGATCTTGTTTTAACATTCAGATAGGTGTTTCATGTTTCAATCTTTAAGAGGGGGCAGTGAACAATCGTTAGAAGCGTTAGCAAGTGCTGAGTTGGTTTTTCTGGATTTAGAGCATGCATTGGTAACAAAATTTCAAGAACAATATGTAACCAGAAGAGGCGTCACACAGTTCTTAGGTCATTACCACGCAGCAAGAAAACCATTCGTAGTTTCTTCAGAGTGGAGGCGAGAGCAGGCAGGTCAGTTAATAAAGGAACTGGGCTGGGAAGAGTACGTTGATTTTGCTTTGGGCGATTCGCACATCGGGCTTGAGGGGGTCAAAAGAATAAGGAATTTAGGGAGGGGTAGAGCTCATTTCCGGCCAGTCCCAAGAAATTTTTTATTGGTAGGGGTTGACTCGAAATTAAATCAAGATTCGTGTGAGGCGTATGGAATCCCATTAATAACCATTCCAGAAGTTAGAGTGGGTGAAAGAGATCGCTTTAATTTTGCGAGCCTGTATCAGGGAGAGGGGCTTCGGGGGTATGCTCGTCGGGCACGGGCGGTTCTGGCTGGTCGAGTCTTCTGAATTGTTTGAGTTCTTCCGAGTGACTATCAACGCGTTTTCGTAACTCATCCAGTTCATCGTCAAATCCTTGCATTTCTTCTGGTTTAACCGGTTCGGGTGGGGGAATGCTTTTTTTGACTTCTTCGAGTTTCTGTAAAATATCATCATGGTTGCTTTCTTGTTCTTGGGGTTGCAAGGGCTGTAAGGGTATTTCCGGAACGTGGACGTTTTCAAAGACTTTCTTGATGTCCGCATCGCTCTTGATGTCGAAGTATTCAAAAAATTTAGGTGTCAACTTAAGTAAGTAGCTTCTTCCATTGGGTTCTTTAACGACAAATCCTTTTTTTTCTAATTCAGCGATGTGTTCATAGCAGGACGCACTGCGAATGTCCGCCACTTCCGATTGCAGGATGGGTCTCTTCCAGGCAATGACGGCCAGGGTTTGCAATAAGGGCCTAGGCAACTCCGCTTCGGCTACAATCTTTCGCACCAATTCCAAGTAATTTTCGCGGACATTCAGCTTCCAGCCATCGGATTCATTCATCAACGTCAAAGAGCTATCGGCTTGTTCATAGCCTTGTTTGAGCTCATTGAGTGCCGCTTTTATGCCATCTTTAGGCAGGCCGATCAAGGCCGCAAGTTGGTCTTCCGTCATCCATTTGCCGCTCGAAAACAGCAGGGCTTCGACTTGCTTAGAAGCATGGCTCATGTCGTCGATAAAGGGAGTTATAGTATTTATACGTTTGCTTTCATCTTTAATTATTTTCTATATAGATGATATATATAAGAAGCATATTTTTAACCAAACAATAAACACCTGTTTCTATGATGGAATTATGGCCGGTAGCCGATGAAAACACCCTAAAAAGAATGGGGGATAAATTTCCAGAGCTGCACCCCAAAATTACCTTGCTAGGCAGAAATGCTCGTAGAGCGATTAGGGAAAAGGAAACTTCATTCTTCATAGACATATACCGCGCAAATCTTTTTCCAGATCTTCCAGCTGAGGAAGTGACCCATCGATTCCAAGGATGTATGAATAGAGGCATTCAAACAGTGAACAGCCTTTGTGATTCTCATCTCGAAGAGGAAGTAGCTAGCGAATTTAAACTAAGAGAAGTGGATGCAAACCTAAATCTCTTTGAGTGGGTACAGCAAGCATTAGATAACCGCAAGCGAGCAAATGAAACAAAAAATCCGCCTCCAAAGTGGTATCTTAACGCATATACAGCGATGCGTTCAATGGGCATCGGTTACCGAATCGGAACGATTGATCAATGCACATGGGTGCTACACTCGCTACGTTACTTTCGTCAGGCCGTGCAACGGTTAGAAAACTTGTTACAAGTTAATGAGAGTCGAGCAATAAGTAGAGAGGGATTTTCAAAGTCTCATACAACTCGGTCAGGCATTACCATCTACACAGCAGACGATGACCCTGTGAAGGCAAGAGTAAAGTACTTGAAGGGTAACGATCCTTCCCAGCTAAAGTACGACTCCATTCTGGTTAAGATGTTTTTAAGGGGCTTATATCCTGAAGAGATCACAGATTACATCGGCGCCGAGTTTGTGGTTGAAGATGAAGACAATAAAGAGCGCCTAATGGACCAGTTCAGGCGCTCCAGACCTACTTCAAAATTAGAGACATTTAAAAGAATTAAGAAAGGGGATCAGGTAAATCAGGATTCGAGTTCTTTGTTTGGCGTTACTAAGTTTGTTATGCGCGTTCCTGTGAAACCACTGGATGCAGAAGGAGAAGTTTACGAGAGAATCCCTATAGAGGTTCAAATCTTAACACTGCAGGACGTTCAGGATCGGATCTCGATTCCAGAGGCAACGCATCGAGAATATGAACGAAGAAAGTTCTTAAGGCTGTTTCCAGCAGTTTTCCAAAAAAAGGTTTACGAACCAGTATTAAGAGAAAAAGGAGTTACTTCTTCTTAGTTTTCTTTTCGCTTTTCTTCTCATTCCCAACTCGTTTGTATTGGTCATTCATCAAGTGAATCTTTCCTTCTTTGATCATCGCTTCAAAGAACGGCTTGAGTTGTTTGTAGTCAATCCCAGTTCGCTCTTCAATCGCTTTCGGAGTATGAAATCCTTGATCGATTGAGGACAAGATGGAATTCTTAATGAGTCGGTTCATGTTCTGGACAATCAATTTGTTTTCGGCGCTGACTTGTTTGGACAAAGAACCGATCTCGTGTAGTTTCGCCAATAGATCATTCAGCCAGTTGCTGAGTTCTTTCTCTTTGAATTTGAATTCTGGAGGGTCGATGATTTCAATCGAAGCAGGTGAATAATTAAAGCAGAGCCATGTCAACTTCTCAAGCCCTCTTAGCAGCATGTCCACTTCAGCAAACGTGCTGAACAGTCCATTACCTAAATCTTCGGCTTCTTCCATGTCTTCTTTGAGAACGATAACATTTGCCGTAAGCTTAATGTTTTCCAAGTAATTTTTTAGGGCGTTTTCAACGTGTTCTTTAGGGTTGCCAATAATTTCAAATAGGACATTAACGCGAATGTAGCCTTCCGTAATTTTTTCCCGAATCTCCGCTTTATCCATGGAGGTCTAAAACCTGAATTTATTTATAAACCTAGCGCTAAGCTTGAGGAATGATCCGGATCCCTTCCTTCTCCGCCAACAACAACCCTTGTTTTCCAGAGGTTAACTTGTACTTCTCAGCCACTTTCCGAGGGATCCTCACGGCAAGACTATTGCCCCATTGGGCAAAGGTGACTTCTTTGGCTTTTCTATATCTACGATGCAAATCAGAAAGGACTTTAAGTTGATGCATGGTCATCAAGGACTCTCCGCAATTTTTACACCGGAAAGTCTCAAATTCGATTCCTTCGGGTTCCATAACCTCACTAGATATTTTCATCCATCCTTTCTTGCAAATAGGGCATTTTTCAATAACGAAATGTTTTACTTTCCGTACATTGTTTTTCATTTCAATTTCCTCTTTCAACAGTTTTAATGATAATTCGATCTCCTAACTCTTCCCCCACACATACAATATCCCCTTTGGAAGAGCGCTTGATAAACTTTATACCATGTTTACCAAATCTAACAACTCTACCTGTTTCTATAACCCACAAGACTTGCTGAGGAAAAGCAATTTGCCGCTGTATGGCACGTAGGATGGCATGGGAGCGAAATCGCACTCGCTTATTTCCAAAATAAACATCCTCTTGATAGTATCTACGAATAGATCCATGTATATATTTCTTTCGATTAGACATTTTTATCCTCAATCGTTTTGGTGCGAAAGAGCACAAATAAGGTCAAAAGAAGCAGAAGAACAATCCCAATAACAAAATACCCTCGCTTGGTGAAATCATAGCTCATCACTTCCTTGATCACCACAGGCTGCAGGGGTTTAGGTTCAGGTGGAGGCGGGTTCTTAACAAGGATTTGTTCGTTCACACATTGAATCGCAGGACAGTCCATTAGAGGGCAAGCAGGAGGTTCCGGGCATGGGAGAGGCTCTGGGCAGGGAAGGGGTTGAGGGTAAGAAAGCGACTGTAAGCAGTCCGGACAATACTTTTCATGCGTCTTGATCGCGATAATTTTCTCTCCGTAAAAGGTTCGGTTGCACAGCTCAACTTCAGCCGCAATCCAAACAGCAGTCAGGTTTGAAGAAAACGAATAGTTTCGCTCGCGTGAATTATAAATTCGATCTTGCCGGATCACCTTGCCAAAGGGGTCTTTCAAGGTAACTTGGGCGTTAAACAGCTCTTTGGAAACCAAGGCATAGCGCATGATTTCAGATGGGTTGTAAATGAGTTTGTTGGTAAACAGTTCGAATGAAGCTGAGCAATTCGTCGAGGAAGCAGAAGAACTTAGGTTCAAAGAAAGGTTTTGAAC
>DATDWO010000005.1:0-8132 GCA_035289665.1 Candidatus Nanoarchaeia archaeon | reverse complement strand
AAAAACAAGAACTCATGCAACGATTCACCCAACAAGTCACGCAAATGAGCCGCAACATGGAGGAATTCACCCGCCGCTTAGGAAACCTCGGACAACAAATCAGCAACAACCAAGTCCCTGGTGCCCTCACCAACCTCACTCAGCTCATGCAAGACCTCAATGAAATTGAACAACTTGAACTGCGCTTCCGAGACATCGGAACACAAGCCTTCCAAGAATGGGACCGAGCTCGAGAAGCCATCGTAGAGCGCCTTAGAACTCAACTTCTCCCCGGAAACCTTGTGGCAGGCTTTATCAATATACTTTAAGGTGAAACATGGGATGGAAATTTTGGGAAAGGAAGAAACCCATTGCAACCACTGCTTCTACTGAAAGTAGCCTTCCAAGTGATGCTTACGCTACAATAAAAGCCGCCAGCGAAATAAGACTAGGTGAACTCAAAAAAAAAGCAGGCGATGAAGCTTACAAGAACGCCTTAGATGCTCAACAAAAAGCTAGAGAGGCTGCAGAAGAAAACCAAAGAAAAGAAAAGGAAAAGCGCGATGCACGCAAAAAAGCCCTGTTCGAAGAACTTGAAAATAAACTACAAGCGTTTCAAACCAATAAAGGAAATCCGCTCCGAGCCGGAACCGCCCTGCACCAAGCACTGGAAGTATACCCAACCATTTTCACACTTACTCAGGGTGAGCTGAATGAGGAAGAAGACCGAAAAAGAACTCAAGCTCTTTTTGACGCCATTGAATCTTACCTTACTGACACTCTTGAACCCATTCTTAAACTCCACACTGAATTTCAAGTTGAAATCGAAGAACTCCACCAATTGCTACAAGAAAAAAAGTTCCCCCATATACATTTTGAAAGCCCCGGAATCGTAAGGGACAATCTTTCCACCATCGCGTTTACCAACCGAAAAGCAAATCGGGTTTCTCTCGACCATTTTGTCCAAAATCGACTCAACCCATTACAAGAGGAACTCAAGAAACTGAACGAAGATGTAGTCAAGAAAGAACTAGAAATAAAAACAATTGAAGCCCAAATAAAACAACTCACCGGAGAGAAAGAAATGCCTATTTCTGATGTAGATGCCATTGAACAAGAGATCAAAAGAAACCAAGCCCAGCTCGCCACGGCCCGTGAAGAACTCGAGCATGCTAAAGAAAGAATAGGCCTATTAAAACCCGTTCTTGAAGAGATTGCGCAACAAGCAAATCAAGAAGCAGTACATGTCGCTAACAATGAAACCTTCATCGCCCAATTCGCGAGCCGGCTCTGGAATGCCATGATCCAAAGAGCGATCATCGAAACCAAACTCTACGACACCTCCAACCCCCGAGGAAACCCCATCTCCCAACTCGAACGACAAGCCCACGCCCTGCGAGAAGGCATCAGCCAACTCAGGCATAGCCTTTCCATACAGTCTATTACCTCTGCCGCTCACACTTTCCATCAATTCATCAAAGAACTCACCACAGCCTCTGGATCTATTGTGGCCATGGAAAAAATTGATCTCCCTGCCGTGAAGAGCCGCATTGAAAGCTTGTTTGAAGAATTGGATTTAAACCATTTTCTTGAGGGATTAGACGACACCCTACTTAAATTAAGAACTTACTGACCGAACCAGAGCGGTTCCGTAACTCTTAAATCGGCCCAAGCGCTGATGCGCCTCCTTGGATCTTAAGTACTCTTTGGGATCGGGATAAAAGGTTCCCACCGGAACATATCCTAATACTTCCTCCAAATCCCGTTTCCCATCCACTTGATCCAACCGAGCATAAACCGCTTCTCTCTTGGGGTTCAATGGCGCGACTAAAACGAGCAGGTCATTTGAAGGGACTCCTAAATGACGTGAAAGATCGTCTCTCAATAATACACTGAAGGTATCCTCATACTTAGCTGTCTTCGAACCGAGCCTTCTCTTGACGTATTTTGTGGCTTCTTTCACCACACCTGTCAATAATCCTGCAACCTGCATAAACGTAGCGCTGCTCGCCAATGCCGTTGCTTTTTGAGGAAGATGAATGTAAGGAGCAAATCGGTGTCCCACATAGGCTCCTAACAAACCCATAGACCATTTCATTACCGTGGTTAAGGTTTGTGGGGGACGATTCAATTCATAATGCTGCCAGAGCAAGGTTTCCTTCAATAGCGGCTCCACTTCCCGCATTAAGCTTACCTTCCCCTGAGGAGAGTCACTCATAAATCGAACCAAGTCTTTGATCAGAATTTCCTTGGTCACTCGCTCGCTTCCTTCTTGGAAAGAAAGTTGATAAACTCCGGTTTGTAAATCATACTTCTCACTAATTGGGTTACGAGTCTTATCAATTCCCAAATAGGCTACAGCAAAAGGCCCCAACGTACGCATCAGCTTTTCTTGTGTAACATAGCGAACAGGCAACTCAAAAAGTTTTTCTGCCGCTACATCCGCCCAATCCAAAGAAAGACGGCCAGTGAACTCTGCGGCATCGTACAGCCGATCGGTCAGAGGAACTCCTTTCACTCGTTCTGAAATCTGACGGTTTGCTTCTGCTAAACGCCTTTTTTTAGCTGCGCGAGCATCTTCTGTTGAATCTTCTCCAAATAAACGGTCATGAAGCGTCTTTCTTCTGTTTGCGCGCTCCAGATCTTTTTTGATGACTCCGGCTGCAATCACTCCTAAACCAGCACTCAAAACTAAAGTAGGCAGGTCTCTAGCCCCCATCCATAGGGTTTCATAGAGTATGGGCATGCTTCCGACTCCCAAGGGAATCCAGGGCTTTAATCTGTTTGCCATAATATACTACTATTTAGTGACTATTTATAAAGTTTCCCACTGAAAAAAATGACCCTGCCCAAGGCGGAAGTATATAAACCCCTTCGCCCTCCAAACCTCATGCCCTTGCCCAAAACCCTCACTGCTTCACAGACCACCTTGGCTATTGAACTTCTTACCCGTAAACAACTTGACCTTGAACTGCCCTCAGAACCCTCTGGAACTCCCATCGAGGCGATCGTGCGACTGTTTGGAGGATCCGTTAGGTCCGAAGAAATCGAAGAAGCTGTCAAGCGAGCTGTACAAGAAGCCCAACCCAGCCGAGAAGAAAAAATGAGTGTTAAAGCCAGTAAACTCCAACAAATTCTCCAAGGATACGAAGACCCACGCGAAGGATTTAAACCCAACCATATCGGTCACGAAGACCTGCCCATTCTTAAGTCTGCACTTGAAAATCAACGACATGGCCTTCCCTACCAGCAAAACCTCATCCGATACACGGTTCAAACCAGTGCAGAAGGCCACATTCGAGTCGATGCCCACTACTTAGAATGGGAAAAAGATTATCAAACATCCACCCCCTTATTTACCCTTCAACGAAAAGCAGCTCCGCTCACTCCGCTCGAAGCGGCACGAACAATCATCGCAACTACTCCCACTCGTATGGGAGGGCTCATTTCTAGAGTTAAAGGGGCTCTTGGCAGAAAACATCTTGAAGACAAAGTAAGTGCAGGAAGAAAAGTACTTGCTGAGGGAGAACGAACGGTCTTAGATATTACTAAAGTCGCTTATTCCGGCCTAACCGGCAACTCACCCTTTATTACAGAATACGAAGCCATCCTATATGAGCCTACTCCTGAAACAGCCGCTGCACCTAAAGAAGTGGTTCGCACCCCTTCTGCCTCTGAAAGCCAACCCTTTACCTCTAATGAAGCACTTGTTGCTGAGGTCATGGAAATCGCGCAACACCGCCTTGGACGAAGCCTAAAAACTCCTCCCTCCCCTGCAAAGTCCATCACTAAGCCACAACCGCCCCACTACAATACAACCCACCTTACCCTTCCTGAATTCATCCAATGGGGATTCCAAGTAGAACACAACCCTCAAATCCCCCTAGGTAAAATCAAATTCATCGCCATGTATAGCTTTGTAAGCACTGTAGCCGCAGAACTTCATCAAAGCAAAGAACGAGCTGCTGCAGACAATCAAAGCCTAGATGGTTTATTTGAACACTAGATGACTTACTTAAACTCACTCCATCGCCTTGATCAAGTCTACCCGACGCTGATGCCGACCGCCCAAGAACTCTGCACTCAAGAAAGCCTTTACACATTTCTCCGCGACTTTTTCATCAATGATTCTTGCCCCCAAGCATAAGATGTTTGCATCGTTATCATTCCTACACAAACGAGCCGACTTTTCATCCTCGACAGCCGCTGCGCGGATACCCTTCACCTTATTTGCCGCGATGGACATTCCAACCCCTGTACCGCAGATTAAAATACCCAACGCCTTGTCCCTAACGACTCTCAAAGCGACTTTCTGAGCATGCACTGGGAAATCATCCCCATCTGAATACGTAACCGAGAGATCTTCGTACTTCATCCCTAACTTATCAAGGTATTTCTTAACCTCTTCCTTGATTTTAAAACCGGCGTGGTCGGCACCGAGGATGATCTTGGACATACTGCTTTTTTGAGCTTCAAAGTATATAAAGTTAACTTTTTTGTGAGCGATAAGGTTAGCGCCTGGTTTCTGCGGTGAGGTGATCGCCTGTTTTCCAGCCAAGAATCACTTACCTAATTTCCTTCTAAAACTCTCGGGAGTGAACACTTGAATCCCTGGCAATAAAGTGAAATCCTTTTGATTATGAGTAATCAGAGCATCGCAATGAGCAGCAAAATAAGATGCTGAGATCAAGACATCTGCATACTCGATGGACTCTGCTTTTTTCTCAACGAT
Organism: Candidatus Nanoarchaeia archaeon; assembly: GCA_035289665.1. Taxonomy (GTDB): domain Archaea; phylum Nanobdellota; class Nanobdellia; order Woesearchaeales; family SM23-78; genus JBBSWA01. Next base: position 3,421 of record DATDWO010000005.1, on the reverse strand, counting down.
CAAATGGGCAAATAAGCCAGCGGCAACCTCCGCCGTCATTCCATCCACGCTTTGCCATGCAAACTGGTTCAGAATTTCTTTCGCTTTGAGCGTCGCTGTTTCAGCGTCTCTTCGCAGGGAAGCCCCTGTCAGAATTTCTGTAACTGTAATGGTGCTGATGCATAACTCATGATGCTGGACTAGACTCTTCAGTAATTCGATCGTCTCTGATTTATTGCGGTCGATGTCAACTAAAACAGAAGTGTCAAAAAGCAACTTCACTCGACAACCTTCAACCGCTTTAACCGCTTCGTAATGGCTTGCTGCCTAAGCTGCTTCAACGTTTTTTCAAAGCTCTCCGGCAAGAAATCATGCTTGTCGAATGCGGAAGGATCTTTCTTACTAACAAAGGCCATGTCACCTATTACATTGATACGCACCTTGTCGCCTTCTCGGATGTCAAGTTTCTCCCTTATATCTTTTGTAAGTGTGATTTGTCCGCCCCGCGTTACCCTGGTTTCTGCCATACTTTAAGGAAATATTTAAGTATTTATAAACTTTACTTATTTTTTAAGTAAATATTTTTTTAAGGCTAAAAAGTCCACCAAAACCGACATTGCTAAGGGTGTGGGCATTGCTCGTGCTAGTCTATTCAATTACTGGCCGACCTTAGAAGAAAAAGACATTGTCTGAGTAACAAGAAGGTTTGGAAAAACCAAACTCTACACCTTGGATGTAAAGAACCCTATTACACAGAAAATAGTAGAGCTAGAAAAAGTACTTATTTCTAATGCCCTAGAGAAAACACAAAAGAGGATTCTGGTTAAGCACTAATTTACTGGGCGATGCAATTCAATCGCTTCCTTGACGTTCTTCAAAGCTTCTTTTTTCGTATTCCCTTCAGAAATACAGCCAGGCAAAGAAGGTACGTAGGCTGTAAACCCTCCTTCTTCTTGCGGCTCCAATACAACCGTAATTTTCATACTGCATAGAGAGACTTTCTCCTATATAAACCTAGCGCTGAAAAACAAAAAGAATCGCGGAAAATAAGGCCATTCGAACGATCCGGAAATCTTCCGGAAAACGGACGAAAGATTTAAATTTAAGAATGTCTTTTGAACCTTTTATGGATGACACATTCTGGAAAGAAGTGGAAAAAGACCTTGGGAGCAAAATGAAAGGAGGTATAAAGATATGCACCAACCCGAAGTTCCTAAGGACGGAAATCCTCATTCACCACGCCGAGAACATACTGTAAAATTTATGCTTGTTATTACTAAGACTTACTCTCCTTCAGATACCCTTCTTCGAGTTGTATCACAAAACGACGGAGTTCCAAATGCAGAAGTTATTCTTATCGTCGAAACTTGGCTCGATCAGATGAAAAATAGATTCAAGGGAAACATCGGAAAAGCCATGACCTTTGACGGAGAGTTTAGCCTTTGACGAAATCTTTATAATCCCTTTCTTCTGGAAAAAAGAATGGTTCGAGTCTGGGTTTCTATTCTGGATGTGGAAGGCGATGTAAATGTGTATTTGAAAACGGTGCAGAATGCCTATGGTGTGCATATTGATGTGATTGATGGGAAGTTTGTTCGAGGGAAAAAATCAGGGCGAAATGTATGGGTGAAGGATGTGAAAAAGATTCACACTTCCCTCCACAAACACGTTCACTTAATGATTCGGAATCCGGAAAGGTACCTTGCGGCCTTTATTGCGGCCGGTGCCGGCACGATCTCCTTTCACATCGAAGCGACGAAATACCCTCAGAAAGTCATTGACCTGATCCGAAAGAAAAGAAAGAAGGTATGCATTGCGATCGACCCTGAAACACCGCTTTCTCGCATTAAACCCTGGCTAAATCAAACCGATCAAGTCCTTGTGATGACGGTGCATCCTGGAAAAGGAGGAAAGAGGTTTTTGAGAGGGATGCTGTCTAAGATTAAGAAATTAAGGAAGATGTTCAAAGGGCCAATTGAGGTGGATGGGGGCATCAACCCACAAACTGGACGGCTTGCTATACGAGCGGGAGGGACGGATCTTGTGGTAGGCCAATATATAGTGCACCATGCAGCGCCGAGGAAGGCTGTGATGGAGTTGAGAAAGCTTTAATCCCTTAAATCGATTGCATAACGTGCTGAGCGACTAAACCAAAACGGGATTCTTTCCACTTTTCCTAATCTCCTAAACTGGTTTTCCCACCAAGAAATAGGTTGTACTGTTAAATGTAGATTATCTCCTTCTTTGGATAGGTGATGTGATGGTGTTGGACATACACTGATAAACAATAAATCAGAACACACTCGTGCCATCTCCTCTAAAGAAGACACCACTAATTCTGGGGGAACATGTTCGATTACATCATTACAAAAGCCAACATTAAACTCTGCTGTATTAAATACTTCTAAATGGTCTAAACTGCTGTGGTAAACCTTTCTATCTTTTCTTTCTTGTTGTTCGACTGCATACGCGCTAATATCCACCCCCGCAACGGTAAACCCACTTTGCTCAAAAAAATCCATTGCAGTACCTTTTCCAAAGCCCAAATCGACCAAAGAATGTTCATTAGGGCTCACCTTTTTCAACACTTTTCTAGCTAATCGCTGCCAATTCGCATCACGATAGCCATTACTCCACAAAGCACTGTATTTTCTATCCTCTCTATGAAAAACAGACAGGTCCATATATACTGAATTCGCCTCTACCATTTAAACATTATTATAAATGGATTGTTTATACTCGGGCGCGAAGACATTTCTCGACGAGAGGCCAAGCAAAAAGCTTATAAAGAGAGCTCATTTCTCTCGGGATGCGTTCAACAAGCGAGGGTCTAAAACCTTGATCTTCTACCAGTTGGGGCGAGATATTCATTATTTCGTCCGACGCACATCCGCTCCAACTGACCAACCTTTTGGTTAGTATGTCAAGAAATCATCTTGACCTCATGTTCATGCATGAGCTAAACCCTTATGCATACAGGCAAAAAGAAATATTCTAAACCCAACAATTTTTTTAGTAAACAATGTTTTGCGGCCTAATACATCCAATTCCCGTTGATCCTGCGGGAGATGGCTGCTGTTGGAGTACGACTTAGCCATGCAAGTTTTCTCGTAAGAGAAGCGAATCGCTCAGTAACACGTCGTTAATCTGCCCTAGAGTCAGGGATACCCTCGGGAAACTGAGGTTAATACTTGATAGGAAAAGCATGCTGGAATGCCGCTTTTCAGAAACTCGCGCTCTAGGATGGGACGGCGGCGGATTAGGCAGTTGGCGGGGTAACGGCCCACCAAACCGAAGATCCGTACGGGCCATGAGAGTGGTAGCCCGGAGAGGGACACTGAGATACTGGTCCCAGCCCCACGGGGTGCAGCAGGCGCGAAAACTTTCCAATGCACGCAAGTGTGAGAAGGGTACTCCAAGTGCTCGTACCTAGTACGGGCTT
>DATDWO010000004.1:0-16634 GCA_035289665.1 Candidatus Nanoarchaeia archaeon | reverse complement strand
AGTTTTGCATTAAACTTCCTAATAACTGAACATTCGCAATAAGCGCGGCTACTAAAATAACCGGGATGTTAGTGGTGTACATGAAGTTCAAGGGCCACCGGATGCCGTGACCTCGTATTCTTCCAAAGGAAAGAGGAATTTCGACTTTCATACTTTGGACATAGACAACGATCATGAAAACAACAATGGTCGCAAGGATGCTAGCCAGCAGACGAACTGAGGTCATAGGGTCTCCTCGAGTTAAAGATTGGAAGATGGCAGGAATGGCACCTGAAGCGATGGTAGGATTAGTTGGGCTGGCAAAGGGGTTCAAAGCTCGGATGAGCATGCTTTGGCTGACTCCAGCAGCAATGAACAAGCTAATGCCCGATCCAAAGCCCCACTTGCTTACAACTTCATCCATGAATAGAATGACCATACCGCCTAAAAAGAGTTGGAAGATGAGGAATAGTTTGGGGATGCCTTCAGCAGGTTGCAAACCACCCATGCCGACGTAAATGAATCCTTCAAAAATGATGAAAAAGATGCTTAATAGTTTCTGGATGCCTTGAAATCGGCGTTTGCCTTCAGAGGTAGTCAAGTCAAATTTTAAAATGCCTGAACCATTCAGCAGTTGTAGAACAATGCTTCCAGTAACAATGGGACCGATGCCTAAGCTGATGATGCTTCCAAAGCTAGCGCCTAAGATAATAGACAGGAACTCGAATTGCTGCAGGGCATTGGCTCCAAGGCCATACAAGGGGACCAATCCCAAGATATAGAACAGAATCAAAATCGTTAAGGTCCATTTGAGTTTTTCTTTAAAGCCAAGCTTCTTCTGTTCGGGCCCGGCCACTTCGGGCAGATTGTTCAGGATGGTATCGAGAAAGCTCATGGTGAATTAGCCGGTAAGGAGGTTTGGGTTAATAAAGAGATCATTCCTTCTCACTCTTTTTTGCTTCTTTGGCTGGTTTTTCTTCTTTGACTTTTAAAACAATCACTTCGCCGCCTTTACCTTTAACTTTAGTAACCGCGCTCTCCGAGGCATAGTCCACAGTAACCTTCAATTTGCAGTTAACCTTTCCAGAAGCAAGCAATTTGTTGTAGCCTGCTTCGGTTAAATTAATTTCATAGCCCTCGCCGCTTTTCTTGGCCGTTCCCAAGGAAACAAAGCTGGCCAATCGTAGTTGTAAGTCATCTAAGTTAATGGGATTGATTTTTTCTTGAGCAACATGAGTATTGAATCCATGTCGTCCATAAAAGTTTTTAATGCCCCAATAGCTGGGTTTTTTCTGGTCGGCTTTCTTTCCGCTACCAGCACGTCCTTTTCCTCCTTTATGTCCACTTCCACGGTGTTTTTTCTTGCTTCCGTAGCCGTGGGTAAAGCTGGCTCGGTGGCGGCTGTTTTTCTTACGTTTATTGTGTACCATGTTACATCATCTTTTTGATTAAGTCATTGATCTTATTGGAGCGGTAGCCTAAGGCTCCTCCGTCATGGTAGCTGATTTTGATGCCTTTGCGCTCAAAGCCCCCTTTAGGAGAGTTTAGGTGATAACGGCTGATTTTGCCTTCTATTTTTTTCCTTTGAGTATCCAGTTCTTTGATCGTGCTTTCTTCAATTTCGCCCCAAGTAAGATAGTCTTTGCATTGGCTAAGTAAGCCTCGGTGACTCGCACTATCTGGAATAATAACGCAGACATGTTTTTTTCGCAGTCGTAAGTTGTACAAGGCTTTTCGTACGTCGTGTCGCGTATGAAGGAGTCCTCTAAGTAAGATAGCAGCAAGGTGACCCTCGCTTGTAGGAGCTCCTCCCTTAGCAGTTTTTTTAACAGGAGTTTTTTTGTCAGGCATTATTCTTTACCTCCACTGACGATACCGAGGGGTTCTTGATAAACAGGTAAAACTTTAGTGGTGACCAATTGCTTCAAGGCAGCTTCCAGGGCAGTGATGAGGTTGACACGATTTTTGGGCTGTCCATACGTTTTGCTCCAAGCATCTTGGATTCCAGCGAGTTTGAGTACTTTAGCAACTTCAGGATGGCAGCAAAGTCCTTTTCCTTTCGGAGCAGGGATGAGGTGGATGCGTACAGAACCGCATCGGCCATAAACAGCAAAGGGTAAGCTATGGGGTTGTTTGCACTGGCATTCCCAGCTTCCGCATCCCCGAACAATTTTAAAGATTCCGAGTTTTGCATTACGAACCGCTTTTTCTCGGGCAGGAACCGTTTCTTTGGATTTGCCGATGCCCAATCCAATGTGGCCATTTTTGTCTCCGACGGCAGCAAGGGTGGAAAACTTTGGTTTGTTGCCTTCTTGTGTTTTTTTCTGGGTTTGTCTAAAAATTCTACGTTGTCCGCCTCCGAATTTTCCTTTGCTTTGTCCGATAAGTAAGAGTTCAGATTCGGTAGAAAGCAAAGCGTCTACAATGGAGGCCTCCATGATGACGACTCCTTTGTTTAGGATTTGGTCAATGTGGGTGATTTCTTTATTCTTGACTTTAGTTCCGATGCTGGTTTTGGGTTTCCAGTCGTCTAGGCTTTTCGCTTCCGTTTGTCGGTTTCGGTCCTGGTTTCTTTGGTTTCTACCTTGTTTTTTATCTCGGGGCATTGTTTTCACTTTCCTACTATTTTTTGTTTGATTTCGTTGAATGTTTTATCTATGGATTGGCTTTGTTTTTTGTACTGTGCAAATTGGTTGCCTTGTGCTTTTCCAACGTATTGAGTGATGTGTTGGCCATTGAGGCGATCACCGCTAGGGAGTATTTTTTCATTGTGAGGTACCTGGACGCCGCCTTCAATAACCCCTTTTAAGAAGGCGTAGAGTCTTCCACCACCAATGGAAGTCTGAAGACCTAAATCAAGAATGGCTTCTTTGACTTTCTTTTCTTGGGCCTTTTTTCCAAGTAAGAGGCCAGTGAGGTAGCTGGCAGGCAGGTTTTTGCGGCTGTAATTCCAGCCGAGTTTGGTGAGTTCTTGGGAAGTGGTAGTCAAAAGGACCTTATCACCGTCTGGGTGGTATTGAACAATCTGTCCAAGGACGTTTTTGTTGCTTCTTCGAATAATGAGGCGAAGCTTTTCGCTAAGGAGGAGTCGTAAGCGTTTTTTGTAGTTGGTCTTGCCGCTTTTTTTACGATGGTAAGGCACGACTTGGAGGTTGTCTCTTTTCATTTCTTGCCTCGTTTACCTAGGTTGTGTTCTTCTAAGTAGAGTTTAATGTGTCGTTTGCTTCTGAAGTACCCCCCTTTTGTTTTATAGTATAGGTCATGGAAAGTGGGAATGTCAATGTATTTTTTTGTTTTAAGCTCTTGGAGGAATCTTCGCTGGATTCTGACATGGCCCATCCAGGCTTTTTTCTTGGGAAGTCGTGCATGTGCTCCTCCTTTTCGGCTGCCAGGTCCTTTACGGAGTCCTTTTCTTTTTTGGCTCTTGATGTGTCGCGCGCGGGCTCTACTAACGCCTTGAACAGGAATGGGGGTAATGACACCATGACTGGCAAGGCCTCGGATGTCGGCCTTGGTAATGGCTTCTTTAATGTCATTCAATTGTGCAGGATCAAATCTAACACGTTGAGGGCTTACCTTCAGCACTTGGCTGGCGAGTCTACGTTGTACATTTAGTTGCATGGGTTTCACTTCTTGTGGATCATCACTTTCTCAGCTTCTCTTCGCTCCTGTTCTTTTTTTTCTTTTTCATCTGCAGTTTCTTCTTTCTTTTCTTCCGCTTTCCCGGCTTTCTTTTCAAGCGTTTTTTCAGTTTGTTTTTTCTTTTCTTCCAGTTGCTTCTTGAGTTCTTGTTGTTCCTTGTGTTGTACTTCAATCTTCATCTTGAATTTAGCAGGATCGAGGTTGAGGATCTTAAGGTGGAGTTTCTCAGCTTCTTGCAGGATCAAGAGTTTTTTTCGGGAGCCGACCTTGGCCGAAACAATAACTCCTTGTCGGGCTTTGTCAAGTGTTTTGAGTTGGGCAATGTGGGTGATGAGGATAGGAAACAGGCCTTTGGGGTGAAAGCCTTTAACTGCTAGGGGAGAGCCGTATCCAGGGGTTAAATTGCGCACATACCCTCGTCGGTGTTCTCGAACTTTGTTATGGATTCCTCGGGGTTTTCGCCAGACTTTAGCAAGGCGCATTTTCTTGTGGCCATCGTGGCGGATGAATTCAGGTTTGTAGCTCTTGATCTTTTTACGTAAAGCAATAAGTTCTTCTGTACTCAGTGTTTTGGAGTTGTTTGTTTTTTTCATATGAGCTCCTTTCCATCTTTGTCGAGTAGGTAAATACCATCTTGGAAAACGCGTTTGTCAAAGCCAGGTCTGCGGGTGAGTTGTTCAATGCTAGCCGCAGCCTGCGCGGTCTTTTCTTTGTCAATTCCTTGAACAGTAATTTTGTCGCCTTCAACTTTGACAGTAACTCCTTCAGGCACGATTAATGCTCTGGGAACAGACTCGCCAAAGAGGTTTTTGACTTCAAGTTTATTTCCTTTCATGGCAACATTCATGGGGAAGTGACCAGAGCATATTTTTAAGTGGTATAAGTGTCCTTGAGTGACTCCTTTAAAGCTATTTTTAAGGTGGGCTTTGTACGTATTGATCACACGTTTGTGGCGCTGGGTGAATCGAGGGATTTCAAATAGGATCTTACCGTTTTGGACGCTGGTTTTGATGTCCGTAGCATAAAAGGATCGTTGAATTTCTCCTTTAGGGCCTTTGATGGTAAATTGATGCTGGCTAAAGCTAACCGTAACACCCTCCATGATGTTGAGTTCCTCAGTAGCTGTTTGGTGAGTCATTTAGTAGCAATAGCTTACGAGCCTGCCTCCAATTTTTTTTTCTTTAGCTTCAATGTGAGTCATAAGGCCTTTATTAGTAGTGAGGATGATAATACCGAAGTCTTTGGCAGGTAAGTATCGTTTTTCGTATTTAGTGAAGTCATTAAGGGTGACTTTGAATCGGGGTTTGATGACCCCCACTTTGTTGATGTTGCCTATAAGGTTGATTCGAAGAGGACTGCCTTTGGCATCTGCTATTTCTTCATAACTGCCAATGTAGCCTTTGTCTTGAAGGATGGTGAGGACTTTTTTGATGAGTTTATTGTTGTTTTTGGTGAGGATCTCTCGTTTTCCTTTTCGTTCATAGAGCTGTATGAAGCTCAAGACGTTGGCAAGTGGGTCGTTTAGGCTCATGGTATTTTCCTCTAGCTGTATTTTTTGAATCCGATGTGGGAGGCGATGTCCCGGAAGCAACAGCGGCATAAGTTAAGGCCGTAGCTCTGAATGTTTCCTCCATTTCCAGTTCTTCCGCAGCGAGTGCATTTATGGACTCCTCTACCGTTGGTGCGCTTCTTTGGAAGGTTGTATTTTAGGAATTTCTTGTATTTGGCAGGTTTCTCTCGGATCTGGTTCAGGATTTTGTCGGGGTGGCTGGTAGTCATTCTTCTCCTCTCACTTGTATTTTATAGGTTTCTTTGAAATATTGGATGGCCTGATCTTGAGTAACACGGTGTTTAGGGTTGACTTTTTGTTTGGCAATCTTTCTTCGTTTGATGCGATAGCCCGGCCTTTCAAGGGTAATGCAAGCTTGGAAGCCTGTAATGCCAATGCTAGGATCGTATTTGACGCCGGGAACATTGATGTATTCATGGATGCCAAAAGCAACGTTTCCATGATCGTCAAAGCAGCTATCGGGAAGTTCATTTTCCTTAGCGGCCAATAATCGAGGGATAAGTTCAGTTGCCTGTGCACCGCGAAGGGTAATCTTACATCCAATGGGCAATCCCGGTCGAATGCCCCAATTGGCAATTCGCTTCTGTGTGATGGTCTTGACAGGGGGTTTCCCCGTGATGTTGGTAAGTAATTGAACACCTTTGTTGAGAGCATTTTGGTCCGTACCCGCACCTACATTGAGCGTGAGTTTCTCTATGCGGATCGTTCGCATGGGATTACGATGAAGAGAAGCAGATGGTCTGCTGAGCTCAGCACCGGAGTGCTGTTGCTTGTCTTCGGAGCTCACCACGCGAGTGGTGTTGAGTTTGGTTTGGGCGACTTGTTGCATTAGGACACCTTAATAACGGGTTTTTCTTTTCCGATTACAATGGCATACGATTTTTTGGTTTGGTGAGATTGGTTTCCGGTCTTGAAGACCAACTTGTCTTGTTCAATGTTTTCAACATGAGTAATGATTCCAGCGTGTTTGCCTTTGTAGAGCAAGACCGAGGCACCTTTTTCCAGCTTGAAGTGCTCAACGACTTTGTTGTCTTTGGTTCCTAAGACCAAGGTGTCTCCAGTCTTATATCCATCTTTCTTAACAAGTAAGTTGGTTCCATCCATAAAGTTGAGCTGGAGCCCTTTGCGAGTGACTGTTTTATTGGTGAGTTTGCAGAGTCGTTGCTCCGCTTCTTTGGCGCTGACTTTTTGAAGGTAAAGCTTGTTTTGCTGGTTAACCAGTACAAGGTAGTGTTCGTCTGCTTTGGGAAGCGTTAATATGTCCAAAAGGGAAAGCGGGTATCGGCGGTCTTTTTTGCGTTTTCCGTTGACTAGGACTTCTTCAAAGGTGACGATGTAATTGACTTCTTTTTTGGTGTGGGCTTTTCCAAGGATGTCCCGTAAGACAAAGTCTAAGGGCAAGCTGAGTTCTTTGGCTTTTCCAGGGTTGGGCTTGGTGATCCAAATGGTTTTCTTTCTAGGTAGATCCCAGGTTCTTGGTGCGTTCATTCGTTTGAGGTGCATTTTTTACTCCTTTGTTACGTTTAATTTTTCCATGCGGCGTTTATCGCCGGTTTCTAATTCCATGATAAGTAAGTTGCTAGCATGAATGGGAGCACGCATTTTGCTTCCATCCTTTTTTGATACTTCAATTTTGGTGATGTACACAAAGGATTCTCGAAGGTTGATATTTTCGATTTTCCCCTCGTGTCCCTTATATTTGCCTCGTAGGACCTTCACCTTGTCTCCTTTTCGTATGCGCAAGCTGCGGCGCCTGTATTTTTCACGAAGGGGCTTGCTAAGGTGAGCATTGAGGAATTTTCCTTTGACTTGCTTGGTAGCATTGTATCTGTATTTGCGCTGCTTGCGAGGTTGTTTGCTGCGAATCCAGGAGCCTATCCAGTGTTTCATACAATCATCCTCGCTAGTTTAGCGACGCCAGGCCATCGTTCACAGGCTTCTTTGGCAATGGGTCCTTTGAAAATGGTGCCTTTGGGGTTACCATCTTCGTCTTTTAGCACAACAGCAGCGTTGTCTTCGAACTTGATTCGGGTTCCATCGGGCCTTCGGTATTCTTTTTTCTGTCGAACAAGCACGGCAAAGACGACTTGTTTTCGCATATCTGGTTTGCCTCGCTTGACAGCTGCCATGAGTAAGTCTCCTACTCCTGCACCCGATCTTCGGCCTTTGACGGTTTTAATGCGTCGAACATTCGTGATCTTGATGAGTTTAGCGCCAGAGTTATCACACGTCTCAACATAGCTCCCCACTTGGAGTCCATGGGTGATTTTGGCTTTGATGGCTTTCATATTTATTCCTCATTCTTTTTCTTTTTGTCTTTAGGCATTTCTTCTTTGGTGTCTTTCTTAGCTTTTTTCTCTTCTTTCTTAACATGACGAAGTTTGTCTTCGGAATTCAAAGCGTCAGCTTTGTAAGTCATGTCTTCGCCAGTAACAGTATGTTGCTCGCCAAGGACCTGTACAACAGTAAAGTTCTTGGTTTTGCTCAAAGGACGAGTTTCCATGATGCGCACAATTTGATTGGTGCGCGCATTAAGACAGGTAGGATTGTGAGCTTTAACGCTAGTGTATAAGGTTTCGAATCGTTCATATTTCGGCCAGTATTTTCTTCGCTCCCATTGTACAGTCACCGACTTGGTCATACGATCGCTGGTGACTTTTCCGATGAATTGTCGGCCGCGTACGCGTACATGTCCATGGAAGGGGCAGTTTTTATCGCTGCAGCTAGCTTGAGGGGCTGGCGCGTCGATGCCGATGTTCTTGGTTTTCATAGTTTGATCCTCTCTTCGGGCCGTTTCGTGATTTGGTTTCCTTCAATGATCTTTCCGTTGATGTTGAAGGTGTTTCCTTTTTTGAGTATCTTCTTCTCCGTCCCATCCGTAAGGATAAGGAAGGTGTTTTTGGTTTCGTCCAAGACCTTTCCTCGAAGGCCTTGAAGATCCTTGTTGGTGCTCTCCACGATTTCAATCGTGGCACCGATGTATTCATCTTGTTGGGCTTTCATCGTCCGGGGATGACTTCAATCGTCTGTGGGCTGAAGCCAAGTTTGATCATTTCTTCTTTGGCGCTTTTGAGGTGATCGCCTTGAAGTTCGATCACACCTGTCTTACAGGTTCCTCCGCACGAAAATTTGCTTTTGAGGTTTTTCGTGAGGTCCTTGATGTTGATCTCAGTAGGGTTGATCCCTTCAATGACTGTGTATACTTTGCCAAACTTTTTCTTGATTGTTCGGATGACAATCCGTTGGCTTTCCTTTGCGATTGTTTCACAAACGCAAAGTTCCTTGTTCAATCCGCAGGTGTTACATACTTCGCTCATTTTTGGGCGGTTTGAATCCTCGCAATAGTTTTTTTGAGTACCCTGATTTGTCCGGGGCTTTTAGGATTGGCTCCAGTCGCTACTTGAGCGTTGAGTTTCATGAGTTCTAGTTGAACTTCAAGGTATTTTTTCTTGAGTTCTTCCGGATTGAGGGCTTTTAGGGCTTTGTATTTCACTTGGCTACCTCTTTTTCTTCAGCTTTCTTTTCTTTCTTAGGTGTCTTGGCTTTGACAGGTTTGCTCTTATGGGTCTTTGTTTTTTTCCCTTTGCCATCCATCTTGGTTGTTTTTTCCTCGGCTGCACCAGTTTCAGTTTTTTTAGTCATCTCTTCTTTGACAGCACTGTCATTTTTAACTTCTTCAACACCTGCAATAAGGTCTTTAAGGATGATGCGATCAGGTAGTTTGGTGTCAGGGGGCATGATGCTGACTTTGACGCCGGCAACGCCTGTTTTTAGGAAGGCAGTAGCGTAGGCCTTATTGACACCTGTAATGGCTGTGTTGCCGCATTTTTTGAGGTAGCCATTGTAGAATCGCCAGGTTTTGGCTCGGCTACTGGGGATACGACCACTGATGAAAATTTCTACACCTAAGGCGCCAGCGTTCATGACATCCGTCATGGCCCGGTGTCCAATTCCTTTGAATCGCAAGGGTCCAAATCGCTCGAGGCTGCTGGCAATCATTTCAGCTACGATGAATGGATCCAATCCAAGGACGGCAATCTCTTCAATTTCAATTTGAGGATTTTCGAGTTTGAATTTGGTTTTTAAGTCGCGGGTGAGGTTGGCAATGTTGGCGCCGCCTCTTCCTACTACAAGGCCGGGTCGGCTAGCTGTGATGAGGATGCGTTCGCCAAGGGGAGTGCGTTGTACTTTAACGTCAGAAAGCCCGCTCTTTTGCAGGCTTTGGCGTACATACTCCTTGATTTGGTGTTCTTTCATGTTTTGCGATATGAACTTACGCTCTATCAAAATCTCACCCCGATGAGATTTTGGGAGTTCAAAGAAGTGCATAGCACTTCTTGAACCAGAAATCCAACTATAATTTCTGTGTTCCAAAAATTTTCAATTTTTGTTACTATCATGGTTTCTTAACCTCAGTTTGTTTAGCTTCTTTTTTGATACGATGAAGCTTTGCTTCAGAGCTCAAAGCGTCAGCTTTGATGTCTCTTTTTGGTTTAGCTTCTTCTTTTTTATACTCGCTTAGCACGACTTCAATGTGGGTGCGTTTGTACTGGCGTCGCATCTGCCTTCCATAGTGGTAGGCCTTGCCTCCTTTCTGTGGGGCTAAATGCACGATTTTTAAGTCTTTGGCTAAACCTTTGTTGTGGGCGTTGGATTCAGCACTCTGAAGGACATGGAGGATGTGAGTGCAGGCTTTGATGGGATATTTTCCTCCACACATTCCCGCTTTATGTCCGGCTCCGTCGGTGAATCGATTGAAGGGGATGGGTTTTTTCATTTCAATGGCGTCTTGTAAGATCTGTTTCGCCTTATCCAAGGGCTTGAATCGGATGTGACGGCAAATTTCCATGGAGGCGCGTATAGAGATCGGGAGGTCTCTGCCGCTGGCTCTAGCGTGCTTATCTACTTGGTAGTCCGCAAAGGCGTATTGGGTTTTGCTCATTTATTTCACCGCGGTGTGTGCGCTGCTCTTGGTGGCTCCAATTCCAGGCGCACTGTGATTTACTTTTTTACGGGTAAGAATGAGTTCGCCAAGGTAGCATCCGATCATGTCCGGTTCAAGCATGACGGGGATCCACTCTTTTCCCGTATGAATTTTGACCATTTTCCCAACCATAGTGGGCATGACAATCATGTCTCGTTGATGGGTTTTGACATTGTCTTTGGCTTCGATTTTTTTCCATAGTTTTTTCATGGGTTCGGTGAAGCCTCGCTTGATCTTGCGTCGTTGCTTGCTAGGAAGCAAGAGCGAGAGTTCTTTCTCGGTAAGTTGTTGCAACTCTTCGAGAGTTTTTCCACGGAAGGTGAATATTTTTTTGGCCATGTTTATCCTGATTTACCTCGTCCTGTTTTTCGGGGTCTGAGTTTTCCGACTTTCTTTCCTGGAGGAGCGTCTTTGGGCGCAATGGTAGGTCTTCCCTTTTTGCTGCTTCGGCCTTTTCCGAAGGGGTGCGCAACGGCGTTCATGCTAATTCCACTAACACTGGGCCAGTATTGGTGCTTGGCACGGGTCAGGTGGTACTTGGTTCCGGCTTTGAGGAAGGGTTTTTCAGGTCTTCCGCTGCCTGCGATGGTTCCGAGGGTGGCTCGACAATCGGGGTGGAATATTTTTTCAACACGGCTGGGCAGTAGTACGCGAACGCCTTCCGGTGTTTTTCCAACGATTCGTGCGGAAAGGCCCGAAGCGCGAACAAATTTTCCACCATCTCCTGGGTGGCTTTCAATGTTGAAGATGGTAACCCCTTCAGGGATGTCTTTTAGGGGGAGGATGCTGCCGATTTCAATTTCAGCTTCGCTACCAATGCCTCGTTTGTCTCCGATGCGAATGCCTTCTGGTGCGACTAAGTAGCCTTCTTCTCCACTGTCGTACTTGACTTGAGCGAGAGGTGCGGTATGAATGGGGCATTTTTGGAGGTTTTGGACTAAGTAAGAGTTTCCTTTTCCATACTGAACTTTTCCAAGGAAGCGGAAGCTAGGTTTCTTGTAGACAGGGCTTCCCTTTCCCCTCTTCTGCTGAGTTATGTTTTTTCCCATGGTTCATTCCTTACATCATTCCTAATTTAGTTGCCACATCGATGGCGCGGGTGCCCGGTGCAAAGCGCACATAGGCTTTTTTGTTGCCGCTTTGGTCGATGAGGGTGTTGACTTTTTGGATTTTGACTTGGAGGAGTTGTTCGATTTCTTTTTTGATCTCAGGCTTGGTGGCTTTTCGGTCTACGATAAACACGAGTTTATTCTCACTGTCCATCTTGCCAAGGGCTTGTTCCGTGCTGAGGGGGTATTTGATGATCATTTTTTACTCACCTTAGCAGGCGTTTTTTTGGTCGCCTTATCTTCTTTTTTGGATTTGCCTCCCGCCGCAGCGGACCCCTTCTTCTGTAATTTTATTTTTTGTTTTCCTGTTCCTCCTATTCCTGTTTCCGTTTCCGTTTCCGTTTCCGCTTTGTTTGCGTATTTTTTTCCAGATTCCCATTTTTTCTTTTCTTGCGGGACAGGTTTCACAGCGTTCTTAGTAAA
Organism: Candidatus Nanoarchaeia archaeon; assembly: GCA_035289665.1. Taxonomy (GTDB): domain Archaea; phylum Nanobdellota; class Nanobdellia; order Woesearchaeales; family SM23-78; genus JBBSWA01. The sequence goes on along the minus strand of DATDWO010000004.1, from coordinate 4,927 downwards.
CAACCGATTTTGCGCTAAGGCTTCAATGGCTCCTTCAGTAAATAAGGTCAATCTGCCATAGTGCGTGCCGGGTGCAAGCAGTTCAGCGTTGAGGTATCGAACTTCAACGATGTCTATGCCGGGAATGTTTCGAGCAGCTTGTAAGAGTGAGTTTTTTTGTTGGATAACGAGTAAGGGCCCTTTCTTGGTTTTGTACTTGCGTCCACGAAGTTTTCCTTGTCCCGCGCGAACGCGCCGCTCACCACATCGGTCGAGTTCCTCAGTCAATCCGAGTTTGTGAAGGGCTTGGAGGACTTCTTTGGTTCCTTTCATGGTTTCAAATTTGTTTTCAACCAGGAAGGGGTATTCTTTAGGAGTTTGATGACCTCGTTTCTGGACGAGTTCCAGGCTCAAGGTGGCTGCCATAGCAGAGCGAATGGCTTTGTGTCGCTCTTGCGTGTTGATCTTTTGAGTCCAGATTTTTTCAGCTTTGGGAGGGTGGGCTTGTCGGCCTTTAACCGTTCCGGGCGCATTGGCCGCAACGTAGTTGAATTGCGTTCCATTTCGGGAGAGGACTTTTCTGGGTACGCGCGATTGTCCTCGGCCGTAGGTGCCTTTGAAGTTTCTTCGTCGTTTGGAAAGGAAGGCGCTGGCTTGTTTACCGGCTTCTGGAAACGCACCGTAGGGTTGGCGATTGTTATTTTGAATGGCCAACACAGCTCGTTGAATAAGGTCAGCTCGGACCGTTTCATTGAATTGTTCAGGGAGGTCTTTCTTGCCGACTTCACTGCCGCTGACCGATAATATTTTTAGTTTCATGTTTATCGTCCTTGTTTGCTTTGCAAGCTGATGTGTTCAATCGTGGGTAAGGGTTGTTCTCGTTTGGCCCGGATGGGTTGCGTCAACAAAATCAATCGCTTCTTGGCGCCGGGAATGCTTCCTTTAAGGATGAGGTAGTTGGATTTGACAAGGCCATAATGAGGCCATCCGCCTTTGGGGTTGACTTCTTCGGCTTTTTCGCCGATTTTGAGAATTTGTAAGTTGTATTGAACGCGTTGGTGGTAGCCCATTTGTCCGGGGTGCGCAACGCGATAGAGGAAGTGGGCTTGTCCACTCCATCCTCCTAGGCTTCCGACGCGTCGGATTCCTTTTTCGGTTTTGTGCATTTTAAGGCCGATGCCGAATCGTTTGATGGAGCCTTGGTATCCTTTTCCTTTGGTAACGGCATGAGCATCGATTAAGTGTCCTTCTTGGAAAACGTCTTTGATGGCGATGTCCTTGTCAATGTGTTGTTTAACAAAGGCGATCTGGTCGGCAAGTTTTCCACCCAGGGCTAATTCGAAGATTTCAGGTTTTTTCTTGAAATCAATAAGCTTAGGCTGCGTGCAGACTACGACGTGCATATGGGTATATTGTTCAGGTTTAATTTTATCTAAGTCAGCAACAGTAGCGAATTTTTTGGGAAGGTTGATTTTGCGTTCCACTTCAGGTTGGGCTTTGAAGAACAACTGGGTGGCAGGATTTTGGCCATGGTAGGTTTCATGGTAGAAGCGAACTTGAAGGATGCGGATGGGGGGGCATTCGAGAACGGTGGCGGGAATGGAAATTTCTAGGCCCTTGGTGACGCTGTTCTTTCGGGTGTCGGTCACAATGAGGTGGGTCATTCCGGCCTTGTAGGCAGCAAAACCCAGAATATTGGCTGTGGGAATCTTTGCCCAGCTTCGAACGCGGGCATAGGGTCTGTTAGCGCGTCGTCTATGCCAGACTCCCATGCTTCCGAATCGAGGTCTTTTTGGTTTGGGCATTGTTCAACTCTTCGTTGGTTGTTTAGCGTCCTCAGGTCGAAACGCCTTAGAGTGTCTCTGCAAGTCCGTAGCGGGGGACGCCCCCTCGGGGAAGCAGGACCTTTAAGTTCAAAATCAAGCGTTTCGAAGACGCTAAACTCGTAGCCTGAAAATCAGAGAATACGGCGTATCTGAACCGTACTCGCAAGGGTTTCTTGCCAGGCTGGCTTAAGGTACTAAGCTTAAACTAAGTCGATGGAACCCCAGGGACTTTATAAAACTATCGGCGACCTTTGTATCAACCATCGACGAGAATGCGCTCATATAAAGCCAGCCATGAAGCCGAAAGGTTTATAGGTTCATAAAGTTGAGATGAAAAAGATGGCTGCTTCGTATGAATATATTGACTTAAAAGAGAAAATAGACAAAGAATATTTACATAGTATAGGAAAATTTCTTAAGCTAAAATCGAGTGAAGTAAAAGAGAGTTTAGATAAGGCTAAAGACTTAACGAATGCAGTTATAGAGGAGGAAAGAATTCCAGATGAGATAAAGGGGGCCATTAAGAACCATTTTGAAGAAAGGTTTAGATGATATAGAAATTAGAGAAAGTGAAAATCGGCTTATACTGCCAACAAGGGAAAGTGTTCAGGAACGGTTAGATCCGGCAGCAAGGTTCTTAGGGGAGGCCGCTAATTACTCCTCTATATTGTCCAGTGCCGCAGAAAAAGCAGCGGTGGAGCTTCTATGGGCCTTGCCTAGAAAAACGCCAAAAATACGCATTGCTTTTGATGAAGAAGAATAAACTGCCGAACGATTCATAACCCCGTATCTTTTAGAAACCTACAAGACTGTCGTCTTGAAGTTCAGATTCTTGAGAACCCAAACCTTTAAATACTACATGTCATACATGTTTATAATGGTGACAACATGAACATTACCATTCGAGAGGTAAATCCTCGATTTTGGAAGGAGTTAAAGATACAGGCCGTTACCGAAGGCGTAACGCTCGGGCAGGCCGTCAATCTTGCTTTAGAGCGTTGGTTAAGTGAAAAAGCCCAGCCAAAGAAGAAGAAAACAAAGAGTTTCTGGAACATCAAACCCATTGACATGCCAGGAACCGAACACGACAGCCTTCGAGTAGATGAAGTCCTCTACGGGGGAAAAATGTGAGCGTTCTCCTGGATACTTCCTATCTCCTCGCTCTACATGCCAAACGAGATGTCAATCACATCACTGCAGAAGCGCTAAAAGGTCAGCTCAAAAACAAAGAATTTGGCCAGCTTTACATATCTGATTATATCTTTGACGAGTTCGTTACTCATCTCCGTGCCCGATCTTACCCGAAAGCCGATATCCAAGAAATAGGAAGCACCTTCCTAGAGGGAGGAACCTTTCAAATGCTGCAAGTGAATTCCTCAATCTTCTCCAAGGCTTGGGAGTTATTCAAAAAATACGAGGTTCTCAGTTTCACCGATTGCACCACAGCCATCCTTGCCGAGGAGTTCGGCATTCGCCACATCGCCAGTTTCGACGCTGGCTTCGACCGAGTATCCCATCTTAAAAGGCTTCATTAAATGAGCTGTTAAGTAAGGGGGGTATGGAATGAAGGAAAAATGGTCTCGTCGGAAGGAAGATTTAAATAGTTCGGTTTGGAGTTTATGGGCAAGGATGATGGACTTTTTCGGTGCTAAAAATATTAAGATGTTACTTCTTGTGATGGTTGGTTATATGTGGTGGTTAGTTCTTACATCGTCATGTTTCAATAGTTTATCATGTTTTGGTCAAGTTAATAGTTGGGTTGGGTGGATGTTTTTGATTGCGCTTACTTGGTGGGGTAATACTTTGTTGAAGCAATTAACTGCTAGTGATGAAAAAGAAGAGAAGTTGAGAGATTTATCTATTAAAAAGATGGAGCTAGAAATTGCTGATTTAAAGAAAAATCAATCAGCTAGAGGCAAGTCGGATAAGTCCTAACCATCTGTTCATTCCAGTATCTAATTTTAATTCTGCGAGTTCGCTTGGTAGTTTTCTTGTGGTGGTGTGTTCTTCGATGTAGTTGTGTTGTAAAACAATTCCAGCTAACAAAATAGGTGCGCTCCATAGTGCTTTTAAGCCCCTAAAGTCGTCTACTCTGTCTTTGATTTTCATAAAGACGGTTTCGATTCTTACGTTGTGTTTCTTGTCCTTGTAAAAGTTCACGGTTTTATGCTCGACTTTTAAGCCGTGTAGCTTGTTATCATAGAAGGATTTACGGAAGGCTCGAGGGTAAAACTTTGCTGCGTCCGTTTGAATGTACTTCGGTAGGTTCTTTTTCGTTTTCGAGAGGAAAACTGAGGCTTCTTTATAGCCTGAAATCACGCTGTAGTGTATGGCATTAATGTAGCGGGTTCCCCAGTCTACACACGCCCAAAAGTGGTCTTTCTGCCCCTGTCTGTCGATTTCTGTATCGTCAGCATAACAATGACCTGATAAAGTAGGATTGAGCTTATCCACAAATCTCTGCACCTTTAGGACGTACTTTCTGCACCAATCTAAGACTGAGACGTGGCTGACTTTAACGTCCTCATGGCGTTTAAAGTTGTTTCTGACCTTACGACTGGAAAGGTTAGAGAAGTAAAGATCGATTGCCTTAGTAATCTTAGCCTCATGGTTTCTCATACGGTAAAAGCCTTCGTCGATGGTAAAGCTCTTGTCACAGCTTCGGCAGAGGTAACGCTGAATCTTCCCTCGGTGTTGAGTTTGGCGGTAGCCTTTCTTTACCGTCTCGAAACTGTTGCATTTTGGGCATTTCGGTAACTTTTTATTCTTGTTCTCTTTAGCCTCGGTTTGAGGTTTATTTTGTGCTTCACGGTGCATTTTAGGCCTCCATGCTCTCGTGGTGTTACTAGCACCAGCGAGAGCTTATTACTTAATATATTACTAGCTAAGTAATAGTTGTTTATATACTTTTCGCTACTAAAGAATATACTACTAAGTCATATAGTAAGGTTTATATATAACCTAATCTAAGCTCAATTTCATGGGAAAGGTAAAAATCACCGTAGACGGCTACAAATGCGAACGATGCACACACCAATGGATACCAAGAACAGGAGCAACCGCCAACCCCACCGTCTGCCCCAAATGCAAATCTCCCTATTGGAACAAACCAAAGAAAAAGA
>DATDWO010000003.1:0-11423 GCA_035289665.1 Candidatus Nanoarchaeia archaeon | reverse complement strand
TCATCGCACGGCATGTGGGAAGTGCTGTCAAAGCCGCCCTTTCCAAGACTAAGAGGCTTCTTGATCCCACAGCCAAACTCTTTGCTGCAACTACCCTACTTCCCAAACTTCCGTCTTTAGATGAAGTTGAAGAACCCTCTTCAGAAGAAAAACTCGAGGAAAAATCTCCTTGCGACACCCAACACCTAGAGCCTCCCAAACCCCCTGAAATTAGCTTTGATGAGTTTCCCCACACATACCTTGGAGACCGGTATGTCTACTACTTTAACATGGGCGGAGTTGAAAACATCCCCACTCTTGAACAATTCGGTGAAATGTTCTCAGAGAAAATCAGACAAGACTTAGACACCATCACCAAACAACTCCCCAACGACTTAACCCAAGACTATCAAGTCCTGTCTGACTATGCTAAAGTCCAAACTATTCTTACCAACGACGCCATTCAAACCAAGATCAGCCTTCCCATCTGCGTTGAAGGACAAATTCATTGGGAGACGGTCTCCCCTGTCAAAATAAAAAGCAACTTCGCCCAAATGCTTAACTTTGCTAAATGGATCGTTCAACAAGACATCAACCACCCTGAGTACTTAGATGTGAGCGCTTTAGAAGATGAAGCTGAGCGAAACACTATGAAAGTGAGCATCATCGAAGAAGAAGACGCACGGACCTATAGCTTGATTGACATGGACCCTGACGCAGACCAGAGTCATTTACTCCTTTCCTTTGTGAGCATCCTATGAAAACAAAACACTTCCTATCCTATCTGTGCTTATTTGTTGTTCTAAATTTATCTGTTCAAGCTGCTTCCTGTGAAACCCAGGAAGAACTTACAAAAGCATTTGAAACCATTCTTACCGTCACTGCTGGCACACCTCCCCCTACCCTCCTTAAGCTGATTTATACCCCCACATTAATTCAACGCGTGACGGACACCAATATGGCTCTCCCTTCTCTTATTTGTGACTTGGACTTAGAAAATGAACTATCCCACTACCAAAATAAAATGGCAGGCACACCCCTCCAAGAGCTTGCTATTCTAGACCCCCCTCAGAAACATGAAGCCACTTACTTAAAGCTTGCAAAAGGAAAAATCAATGCCCCTGAAAAAGGAGAAATCACCTACGACCTTATTCTGCCATCTCAAGACATCAAACAGTCTCTCAAAGAATATACTTCTCTCTCTTTATTCTCCCAATTCACTGTTCCTGATGATACTAGAATCACAAAGAAATACGGGAAAATAACTATTGCTTCACCCAAAGAAAAACCCATTGCTTTAGGTAGTGGACAAATTGTTCTCAACTCAAAACCCCTCCAAGAAACAGAGCACCCCTTTAGCTTTGCAGACACCTTCACCACCTATCCTTTCCAAAGCAGAGTAGGAGAGCCTATTTACTCAGTTTCCTTTGTACCTGTCAAAAATTGGCAGTACCTTGCTGCTGTAGGATCCCTCCAAATCATCCCTGATCCAGACACAACCCCTCTTCTTGGAGGGTTTGCATCTAATGGATTAGCCCTTATCACAACCTCTAATGAAGCGCTCTCAACGCCCGCTACATTTACTATTACAGCACCCAGTCAAAGCGGCACCCACACCCTTTATGATACCTTGGAAGTCTATGAGTCTGAGGAAGAATTCAAACCCTTTACCCTTGAGCCCACCCTTATTGAGTTGACACCTACTTACTTATTTGTTGCGAATGGACGCATCGAGTTGAGTACTTTTCAGAAAGAATACGGACTTAAAATTCAAGGCTCATTCGGCATTCATGTTGTCTCTGAAGGAGTTCATGTAGCACTCCACGCTGGCGAACTTGAACTCAAACGAAAAGACCGCGGAGATGTCATTCAATTATCTAGCGGATCACTCTTCTTTTATCCAGATGGCAATGTGGCTGTGTTTGGCATTGGAAAGTTGGTTACGACGAAAGAGACGTTTACCTTTGATCAAGATTCAGCTCCTAATTCTTTCAAGCTGCGCTGGTATAATAGTAATTTAATGATTCAGGGCAATGTTCCCTTCGAAAGTAGCGACGACCCTTACATGGCTGAGCTTTCTTCGGAACGTATACAACTCTTGTTACCTTATAATCCGACAATTACCCAAACCACTGAAGGATATGAACTTATCGATGGAGCGCAGCTAAACTTTCGAGAACAAACTGCACTTAACCATATGTTAAACTCCCTCAGTCTTGTGAATAACGCCAAAGTCAATCATGCCCTAAATGAATTCACCTTGAACACAGATCCAGACTCTCCTTTGGACCAGGGGTTTATCACAGTACACAGTGGCGGACAACGTACAGATATCTTACCTTCCACAGAACCTTTGCGAGTCCTGTTTGAACCTTCAACGACTGAAACTCATTTTGTTCAACTCAACAAAGGTAAACTGCAACGCGCTCAAGGCGCTTTTAAAATTATACAAACCCCTGACCTGCAAGCCTATGAGAGTGACACTCTTGACTTTCAGGCGCAATGGGACGATCCTACCCTTTCTGGCGCTCCTCGCCGATTTAGATTCAAAACGACTCAAGATGAAGAAGAGTTTTTCACGCTTACCTTAGGTAACCACCACCTTGTTTTCAGCATCAAAGACAACCGCTTGCAACATAAAAAAACCACTCCTGAAGCTATCAATAAAGACCCTGTTCAACCCCTCCTTATTGAGGGATTAAACCCTGATGGAGAACTTCAAACGCGCATTTACTACACCCTTGATAGGGGATTATATCCTGTCCAACCCAAACAATCCTTCATTGATTTTGTTGGCTCTCAGGACAAACAACGCATTGTGAACCCTTATGATTATTTTCATCGCGAATATACGGGATTAGAATCAAACTCTTATATAAACTCTATTCAAGGAGACCTACTTGCAGGATATCCTACTCGCGAATGGATTCGCACGGACGGAAAGAGCATTGCCTTAGATATAGGCCCCTTACATACCATTGTCGAATTTCTACGAAAAAATCATAATTACCAACTCACCCTGGCAGAAGTTTTCAAACAAATCGATACGGTCCTCGTACCCAATTCTAAAAAAGAAAGTGCTGGATTCGGCAGCCGTGAAACCCAAGGACAAAACACCGAACAAGGATACACTTTGATTACAGAAATTCGCAAACAACTTGAAGAAGATCCTGATAGTACCAGCTTGGTCGTCTCGAGCAGTCCTGAGCAAATTCTTGCATTTGCTCAAATCCTATCCGATCTAGGTCTTTGGTATGACTATGAAGCTGCCAAAGAAATCCTTTCGGCTACTGTTGAGCTTCAAACAGAGAAAGTTTCTCAGCCAGGTGCTGTAACTCCATTCACCAGCCCGATTTCTTTGATGGCTTACAGTACCCTTCCTGAACAAAACTCGGTAGAATGTAGATTAACCTCAAGCCCTCTTTCTAGTGGATATGAATGTCAACTCACAGAAGCACAAACTCTGCATAAAACAACCCCCCTTTCCTCTTGTACACCTGAAAATGTCAATAGCATTCTTCAATATCAGTACCCCATTGGAGTTGGAAAAGGGTATTACCACGTCTATTTGTACCCCTACTCTACACAAAAAATCCTGGAAAAAAATCCTTCCCTTCTCCAACGAGGTAGCTTGGAAACAGATGCTGGACTGCTTCGAGAGATAGAAGGGGTCTGGAAGGAAGGTGCCATCTTGTACCTCCCTGCTGCAGGTCAGGGTTCCTTGCTCTATAAATACTTCCCCAAGGACCACCCTAAATACATTGAAGGGTTTGGCGATGAAATGTTCCAGGAAGGAGGAAAAATACAATGGGAACCTTACGCAGTTCAATGCCAATACTTACTTCCATACCTTACCAGCCCCGACCAAGACATCGCTGAAGTGGCCCGACAAGTTTATGACGATCCTAAACTTGCAAAAACCTTGTATGAACTCAATCAAGACAAACTAAGCACTCAAGATATCACGTTATCCAGCAAGTTACCTTCCCTTAGCATTTTTTACGAAAGCAACCTTGCCGACTTTAGTGCAAGGAAAAGATTCATCCAAGCTCGACAAAAGATAAAAGAAGTTCTTCCTCCTTCAGAACCCTCTCCTGAAGAAGAATCTCCTGTAACTCCCCCTCTACCTTCTACGAAACCCCTTACTGTTATCGACTTAGCTGGAAAACTTACACCCCAACAAAAAAAAGCCATTGAAGAAAAAATAACTCCTGAAACAACAGTTATTATAACCGAACCCGGGCAGACCGAGGCTGTTCTTGAACAGGCTCCGACCCCTAAAGTCCTCGTTGTAGAGGTGGATGATCAGAAAAACATTCAAAAAGTAAGTCAACACGTAAAGAAGACAACGAGCTGTGGAGGATCCTCTCTAGAACCTTTTGATGAAACCTCTCTAGAGCAGGAACCTGCTCAATTCTATACCCAACACGGCGAAGACGCAGTCCAGCTACAACAAAAAATTGTTGAAGCTGCAAAACAAGAAGGCATCCCTTCCATTCTTGCATTAGCCATTGTGTACACGGAGAGCTTCCCTAAGTTTGAGCACTATGAATCAGATGGGAAAACGGTCATTGATAGCGGAACGGGAAGCAAAGGACTCTTCCAGACCACTCACAGAACCGCATATGGAAAATCAGCTCCTGCTGATTACCGCGGGAAAGGATCCAGATGCCAAGCAGACTATTGGAATGAAAACAATGGCATTTGTCAAGGACTTGATTTTTGTGAGCCACAAGAAAATGTTCAATGTGGACTGCGTATTTTCAAAAAAGAAATTGAAAAAAGCCAATCTTCTTATGAAGGAATTGTCAGAACCAACTGTAAAAAAAATAATGGGCAAGATCGAGAAGAGTTATATCTTAGCTACTCCAACAACAAATATGCCCGAGCACTTCAACTCTATAATGGGGTGTGTGCTGAGGGCTTGGGAGATGATAAAAAATATGTTTCTCATATCGCCGAGGCTGTGCGGTTCTACCAAGGAAAAGGAAACTGTCAAGCGAACGAGATCTGTAAGAATGGTGCTTGTGTAAGCAAATGTGAAGATGAGAAAGGAAGTGAAGGATACCGATGCATCTGTAGCTTAGAGGAGTGCGATGAACTTGGCGAGCAGTGCACCAAAGGATTATGCCCTGGAAAACAGTACTGTTGCTATTCACCTGGGCCTGTTTCTGATCCGCAGACAGAAGTACAAAATGTTGTTAAAATTCTAAGCGAACCCTCCCCTTCTTCGTCTAGCTCTTCTACTGCAGCAACTTTACCCATTTTGGCAGCGCTAGCTAGTCTACCTGCTCTTCCTCCTGCTCTCCCGCCACTAAATTCTCTTACCTTTGCTGAACAACAACTTTCCAATGCTCTAGACTTACTTAAAAGCGACTTCTACAACCGCAATTTCCAACAAATCGTACTAGACCTATCTGTTAAACGCCTACAAGGAAAACAGAAACAAGGAGAACTCATTACCAATTCAGACATTGAAACCTTTAAGAAAACAAAACTTGATTACTTTACCCATCATAACACCATCAAACTCATAGAAATCGAGTCGTCTTTTGCTGAAATCCAAGAAGAATATTACGAACGCGCTCGCAAAGATTACCAAGAAGCGCAAGAGCGTTACGATGCCGTTCTTGGAGTATCTGGATTCACCTCTGCTGCCGCATGGGGGGCTGCTGCTTATGACATTTTCTTACGCGAGTCTAAGCCCTTTGACCCTATCCTTCTTGCTAACTTTGATTTTGCCAGAAGAACGACTCTACTCTGCCTTGAAAAGGGAAAAACCCTACTTGAAATCCAACAAGCGTCCCTTAACGACCAACTTTCTTCGCTTGGATGCGTTGTTCAAGGCTTCCAAGCTGCAAACTCCAATGAGCCTCCTAACCCCCTCACTAAAAACCTGAATGCTGCTAATGCCCGAAGATACATGCACGATGGATATACAAAAGACCCTGTTCTTCTCATGGCCGTTGACGAAATGAAAAAAGCTCAACAAGAACAACGCATTCCCACTGAAGTGGATGAAGCTCAATTCTTATACAACCTAGTTCTTGAACAAGGCACGGGGGAAACAAAACAAATTGAAGCGGCACTTGGAACCAGCCGCACCTTACAACGACTTTATGGTGAAATGGATTACGACCCTGCCATCGACAAAATACTCCGCAAAAACCAGATCATCCAAAGCAGTCTGTCTAAAGACCCAACAATCACAGAACCCTACTATAAATCTGGACTCTTCCAATGCGCGCACGGCCTTCTTGACGTTAAATTCTGGCTTCTTACACCTGTCCTCGGTGGCCTACCTAAAGCTGTTCAGATTGGTGTTGCAGTACCTATTGTTGGATACTCAGGATATGCTCTTCTTTCCAAACAGACTCATTATGAAGATAAGATTGCCATTGCGTGCGGTATTGTTGCCGGTATCTATGCTCCTCGATTTGTCAAAAGTGCATTCCGACCCCTCCAAACCGTTCAACGGATCCAAATACGTGTTAGTCAAACCGCTAGCCTCCTTGAGAGATTTGCTTCCAGCGGACTGAGCTTTGTAAAAAAACTACGGTTCTTCAGCCAAGGTGACAAACCCTTCACTGCTAAGTTTTCTGATGATGTTGAAGCTTTTGCTAATGCTCGCAACCCAGCTGACAAAAATCCTGCACGAGTTGCCCGTGAAGCGCTACGCCTTCCTTCCCATATAGAACTGGAGAGTTTCATCGGCAAACCCCTTCTTAAAACCAACCTTGGAAGCCGTATACGCCAAGTTTTCCGTATTAACACTCCCCGAGTCAGACAAAGCACTTATGCAACGGCGACAAGTAATACAGAACAATTCCTGGATGATGCTGCACGCGAAATATACTTAGTCACAGATGACGGAACAGTATATGCTTTGAAAAATGTTAACGGGAAAGCAAGGCTCTTCCGATTGGAATCTGCTCGCATGGAAGATGGCAAATTGGTTTATCGAACGACCCAAATTGGAAAGAATGTAGATGAATCCACACAAGCTCTTCTTGATGAGAACCTAGGCAACCTTAAATCCGCTGAGAACCTTCCCACACGAACTCCTAAAGAAATCATTGACGTACTCGAACAATTCCGTGTTCAAACACCCCAACATACTCGTTCCTTATGGGAGCAGCGGCAATTCAAAGATGAACCTGAGTTTAAAGCTCTCCAACAACTTGCTCGAGAAAACCCTGCTTGGAAAGCCAAGATTGATTCTTTCCTGGACGAATTCTATGTTCGAATCCAAGAACTTTTAAAATCTGATAGACCTGAAGACCGTGAAGCTCTTAAAGATCTCATTACCACACTCAAAAGTGCGGAAGAACAAGGATTCCTCCCCTTTTTTGAACAAAGCGCTTCGATAGGTGTAAGACGCCCGGATACCTTTGAGCTAAGCACTAAACTTAAAGATCCTATCCTTAATCGTATCTTCCGAGACATTGTAAAGGCAATCCACCCTGACCGCAGTGCACCGGACACTGCCCGTCAAGCACTTCTTGGTGATGAGCTACCTCGATTGCAAATCTATGTGCGAGAAGCAATACAACCTGTTTCAGAAAGAAACCCTCTTGCTGATGATCTTGCTGCTGCCCGCGCTGTTGCTCGTACTGTTCTTCGCCGACAACTCGCCCAACAACGCATTGAAGAACGCGCTCGCATTGCTCAAGAAGCTCTCCAGAAACGATTCTTGGATTCTTTCCTAGCTGAACAAAGTGCTTCCACCCCACGCCCCGCATCAGTTCAAGAGCCTCAACGGCCTGTTATTCCTGAGCGGGCCGAACCGGTCCTGTTACCTCAACCACTAGTGGTCGCGGAACAAAAGATACTGAGCGCTGGAGCTCTAGCTAAAGAGGTTGATCCGCCTCTTAAACTTTCAGGGAGTAGGGCTGAAGATGAACTACTAAGAAACTTCCGAACCGACCAAGATGTGAACCCTGACCAAATAGCTGACTTTTCTAAAGCCATGCGCGCTAAAGAACCTGTTACACATAACCTACCTCAGAAGCCAGGAGAACCGCTTCCAGTTAAAGTTGTGCTGACCACCCAAGAATCAAAAGCGACTGTGTCTGTAAAAACCATCCTCCTAGACACCTCCAGCAAGGAGTCTAATTATCAAGCTTTAGCCCGATATCTAAAGCAAAGACTAGGTATTAAAGATGGAGATGTTTTGCTACGTAGCCCTTCTGAAATGGTTCGCTCTGTAAAAACTACGAATACCCTTATGCATGTAGACTTAGAATTGCCTGGCGGCATAAAAAAAGGATTCACTGTAAAATTAATGACCCGGTACAAAAGTTTAGAACGTGCATTGGAAGTTGCCCTTAAAGAAATTGAAGCTGTTCAAGTGTGGAGAAAAAAAGGAGCGAATGTTCCTGAAATTTTAGACTTTGCCATTGTAAAAACGGTTGTAAAAGGCCCTAATGGTCAAGATGTAGTCATCGATACGGTCATGCTTGTGATGGAGCGAGCCCCTGGGCAAGTCCTTTCCGATACCATGCTGGATTATGCTCAGCGAAAAATACCTTTTGATGTATTGCTCCAGCGAGTGAAACAAGTTGCTAGAACATTAGCACAATATCATTCTAAACCCGACCCTGATTTGAATTTAGTATCCTCCTTCCCACTCGATGCTGTTAAAGCAAGACAAATCTTAAAAACACTCAAGGAAACCGAAACTATACCTAAATCTGATTATAATCGGCTCTTTTCAGCCCTTAACCAGTTGATGTTAAAGACACAACAAGTTTCTAAAACCCGCGTGGCAAGGGTCATGGGGGATGCCCACCCTGGACAGTTTAGCATTGATGGAGATGAAGTTCACACATTTGACCTTGGAAGCACCTTTGACTATGTTTCTGGAGGGGGAAAAGCGTATGGAAACCCTGGTGTGGATCATGGGCGCTTTATTGAGCGGCTCAATATCGGAGGAAAAGCGTTTAGAATGTCTGAGGCAGAGGTTAGACAAATGGAAGAAGCTGCTAAGGTTGCTTATCGAGAAGCCAGTCCAAGTTTATCTGTAGATGATTTTGAAAATGAGAATCGTTTCTATCAACTTTTGAATGATTTAGCTCACTTAAACCATGACATCAAAACCAAACAAACGGGCAACGCAGAAATCTACCTTCGAAGAATTTATGAACTCTTAGGAGTTCGCCAATCATCTGGTGTCGACGAAAGCCTCTTTACTTCTGCTCCGAGAGAAGCCGTTGCTGGAGGAGGCATATGAAATTATTTGAGCGATTTTTTCGCAATGCTCCCTTTACAGATGAGCGCAAAGCTAATGTTTTAAAAATAGCCATCCAAGAAAAGATTGCCCTCCTTCAAGTTGCTCAAAAACTCGTCCAAGAGCAAGAACGGCTTATCCAAGATTTAAACAAAAGCCACTCCAACCAATTGTTAACTAACAACACTGTTCTTAGACAAAAAACAATTCAACTTGAAGACCAAGAACATTTTGCCATTGAACCATTACTCCGCTCTGCGTTAAACCTTATGCATTCTGTTTCTCTGACCCTTGACTTAGGAGAAGAATTTGAACCTATCCAGGAAGATTATGCTCGACTCAGACGGGCCCTACTAAAGTTAGAAGACGATGTAAAACAGATTATTCCTTTGTTTGATATGGCCCCCACGCCTTTAGAGCTCTTTAAAAAGCTTAAGCACTTAATCGGTCAAAATGTTTTATCTCAAGATAGTTTATTCCAAAAACTTTACTTAAACCTATCTGAACTAGACTTAAAACTCACTCAAGAACTGTTTGACAGGCTACAATATAATCAAGGATCTTGCCCGCACTGCCATAAACCCTACGTTGTGGAGCATTCTAATAAAATGGATGATGGTGGACGCCAATATAATTTTATTTGTCGCCTTTGTGACCACATTGAAATGGCTACAGATGAAAATCATGAAGAAATTCGAGATCGCTGGCAAATGCAACCTGTATTTTCTTAAGAGCTTGCCCACACCTTTTCAAACTCTTCAACAAAGCTCCTTGCTATGTTGGAGTTATGCAGGATTAGCACATTCTCCCTGTTCTTTTGCATCTCCCCCCGCCGCTGGATTGTAGGATCCTGTAATGATGATTTCGTTGCCGATAATGAACACTTTACGGTGCAAAGGGTAAATCAATTAAAACATTAACGTCATATTTACCAGGTTTTCCTCAGGTTTTCTATGCTCTTCAAGTAATCGTCGTACTCCACATTGCTTTTTATTCCGAACTTAGAGAAGGTTTCCATCATTTCACTTATGGATAATCCGGCAAGCTCGGCTGCCTTTCCTATCGATGCTGTTCCCTTCTTGTAACTTTCTATGGCTAGCATGACCCTTCCAAGGTCAACCAGCTCTCGAACAGCCTTGGAGATCTCTTCCTTGCTTTCTTTAGCGTGTTTCTTAACAAACTCATAATCTTCCACGTCCATCCGAACACTTAGGGTTCTTTGCATATTACTCCTCCAATCTTTTTTTGGCATCTTTCATGATGTTTTCTTTGTACCTTCCATAGGTTTTCAACGCTTGCCATTTTGAAAGGCATTCTTGTGAGCTGAGGAGCTTTTTTTCTTTCATGCGGATGAGTATGCCCATAGCCGTTGTAAAGGTAATCCCCAACAATTTGCAAGCATTTATAGCGTTCTTGTCGTCTGTTCCCAACAGGCTTCCTTTATGGTGTAAGGCCAGCACGATGGATTCTGATTCCCCTTGGTGCAAATTAAAGTCTTTCATGATCTTTTCAACTTGCGGTCCGGATGCTTTTTTGATCTCTATTTTTCCTTCGTCCAGCCTTCTTTTTATGAATACCGCGTCAAAGGTTGCTTTTTTCCCTATCTCCTCAGCTACTTTGGGAGTAATTGCGATGGTCCCTTTGAAGTCTCTTAGGAGCAGGTCCAAGAGCTCCGCTTTAGCCAGTAGTATGACTGTAGAAGCATCCAATACAAACATTATTACAATATAATACAGATGTAATATTTAAAGGTTTCGGCCTATTGGTTGGTTTGCCATACTCTTTCGAATTCTATGATAAACTGGGCAGCGATATTTGTGTTGTGTATAATCAAAATGTTTTCCCTGTTTTTGGCGTCACCGCCAGCGGTAGGATTGTAACTGCCCGTGATTACGATTTCATTGTCGATGATGAACACTTTATGGTGCATAAGGTTCGTTCATGAATGCTTTATTTGTACAAAACTTGGTTTATAAGGGTTTCAAGCCATTGTGTCTATATCGAACATGGAAGAAACCAAAACGAAGAGAATAAGACAAACCAAGGAATTCCTGCTTAGCGAAGCGCAGGACGCGGAATTCTTCAACGTGGATGAGAAAGCGCTTAAAGACAGAGCTATGCTGCAAAAGGCCAAACAATACGCCACAGAACCCGAATTACTGCCTGAGCAACGGGAAGCCCTAACCGAACACCTGAACGACTACATCAGCCGAGG
>DATDWO010000002.1:0-8984 GCA_035289665.1 Candidatus Nanoarchaeia archaeon | reverse complement strand
TCTCTCTTCAGTCACCAGTTGCAAAGGGGTATATAAATGCACATGAAACTTTTTTCCAAAATGCTCTTTTAACAAGTACGTATACTCAGCACATCTCTCGGCCCTCGTAAGAGGGTCGCCCCCTGTTATGCCCGCACCCATAGCCCCGCTTTCCTCGGCTTCTTGGATCAATTCAGCTTCAGAAAAGATCGGTCGCTCATTCGCATAGATCTTGTCCATGCGCATCTTCTGATCTGAAACAGGGCAGTACCAGCAGTGTTGGCCACATAGACCTGTCACAAAGATCACCAACTTCTGTCCTTTAACGCAGGATTGGCAGCCTTTGGCAATCTGTCCTGCACAGACATTGTGCCAGGCAGTCTTCTGGACGAGGAGTTGTTTCATAGTCGAGAGGTATAAGAATAGGCTTTAAAAAGGTGTTGGGGTTATAAACAGTCGTTGGTAGTTCATCCACACATGGTTCGCGACTTCTTCAGGATCCATTTTCTTGATTTCAGCAATCTTCTGAATACTCCCTAAAATATTCGCCGATTCATTGCGCTCGCCCGGGTTCGGTGCTAAGTGCGGAGCATCCGTCTCGGTCAAGATCTGCGAAATGGGTATCATCTCAGCCATGAACTGAAACTGGCTGGATCGTAAAATGTTCGTAGGCAAGCTAAAGTACCATCCGTTTTTGATGCCTCGTTGCACCAGTGCTTTTTTCCCAGAGAAGCAATGTAAATCAACTTTCTTAGCTCCCAAGGATTCCAACAATTCAATCGTCTCCAACTCAGCTTTGCGGGTGTGCACAATAACAGGCTTGTCCAATTTCTTCGCGAGTTCCACAATTTTAGTAAAGGCCTTCTTCATCCCTTCCAGCTGGTCGGGTTTCTCGAATGCGTCCAACCCAACTTCTCCAAAGGCAATGAAGTTTTGCTTCGCAATCCATTCCAGCTCTTGATCAAACTCAGCTTCCGTAACTTCCACGGTATGCGTCGGATAATATCCCAGTACCGCTTTAAAGATAGGATACTTCTTGCATAGTTCCAGCACGCGTCGGTTGCTCTCTGGGTTCACGCCATTCAATAAAATCGCCTTCACGCCGGCTTCTTCAGCTCTTTGAATGACTTCTTCCCGATCGGCATCAAACTCAGGAAAGTCCATATGGCAGTGCACGTCTACGAGGATCATGGTATTCACCGTTTATTTTTTAGTATATGGTCTCGTACAAGTTTGACTAGTTTTTGATGCAAAAATCCATTGCTGACGATATGACCGCGGATGTCTTGGTCATAGCGTTGTTCTTCTCCAAACAAGTCCGTTACTTTTCCGCCTGCTTCTTCCACAATGATTTTGACAGCGGCAGTATCATGCGATTTACGGCCTGGGAAGATGGTAGCTTGGAGTTGTCCGCTCGCAACGAGCGCAGCCATGTGGGTGATAGATCCTAGGTTAATCAGGTGGACATTCTTACTTTGTAAAGTGGGATAAAGGGATGTGAAGTCATATTTGGTGTGCCACCACCAGTCCATCCCAATGAAGGCATGCTCTAGTTCTTTTTTAGGTGAAACATGTATTTTCTTTCCATTTAAAGTAGTTCCTTTTCCCTTTTCGGCAAAGAAGATCTTTTTTTGAAAGGGGTCGTAAACGATTCCAAGGATAGGTTTTCCATGATGAGTTAAGGCAAGAGAAAAGACAGAAACAGGAATTCCATAGGAGTAAGGAATCGTGCCATCAATGGGGTCGCATACCCAGGCATATTCAGAAGAGTTGACTAAATGGCTTTCTTCCTCTCCAAGTACATCATGCATAGGGAAATGCCTTTTGATGCCTTGAATGACTAATTTATTTATGTCTAAATCAGCCTTTGTAACAGGGCTGTGGTCTAGTTTATAACTCTTTTTTATCCGGGAAGAAAAGTGCCTAAGCATGATACGGCCTGCTTTTTTGGCCAGGTTAAACGCAAAGGATTTGTAAGGGAGCATGGTTTTGTAGGGAGTACACTCTTATTAAATCTATCGTCGGTAAGTATAAAAACAACAACACTTATAAGTATCTATAGCTTCCTATAACTAGTTATGGGTGAAACCATGAATCTAACCACCATTCAGCTAAAACAGGACACAAAAAAGAAGTTAGAGCAGAAAAAGCTCCATCCTAGAGAGAGCTATGATGAAGTGATCCAGCGGGTTCTAGAATTAGAGGGTTTCCCTTCCGTAGACGAGGTCGTCCGAATAGGTAATTCCATCAAGCAGGATAAGATCTATTCAACAGATGAAGTGATTGCCCTGACCCATCGGTTGAGGGGAAAAGCGTGAAAGCCTTTGTGGATGCCAATGTAATGGTGAAGGCATTTACAGAAAACCCAGATAAAGAGAAATGCATTCGTTGTCTGAAAAAAGACTTCATGACAGATGCCTTGTGCCTAGTAGAAGCAGAAGATGTCATTTCGATCATCAAGAAGGATCATGCCTATGCCTCGAGCTGTATTAAAAGCTTGCTGAAAAGCAGTGCAGTGATACTGCCAGTAGGTGTGACATTACTATTTGAAAGTTCAAAACGAGTAGATAAATATAAGTTGGATGCATTTGATCGGATCCATTATGTTGCAGCTTTACTGAATAACTGTACTGAATTCATCTCATATGATAAGGACTTCGACGGCCTCGAAATCAAGCGAATAGAGCCTTAGCGCAAGACCAAGAAGTAAACGGCCAGCACAACAGCCAAAGAAATAACATTGATCAAAAGTCCTTTCTTGAGTTGTTCTTTATCATCAATGCCCATAAAATAAGTAATCACAGCAATCGAAATAAACCCTCCTAGGTGCGCAAAGTGTCCGATCCCATCTTCGCTGGGGTTCAGCACGCCGATGAGGTCTAAATAGATCGTCAACCAGCCGACGATCATAATGGGCAAGGGGATGAGCAATTCATAGGTCAAGTAGAATGGGCTGAGTAGGATCGCAGTAGAAACCAGTCCCATGATGGCTCCGCTCGCTCCGAGTCCTGGGGTATTGTCATTCAGGATAAAGACATGGATAAGGCTGGCAAAGAGGCCGGATAAAACCAAGGAGGCGAAATAGATCGAGCCGGTTTTCACACTGCCCAGGTTACGTTCCACAATTCTTCCAAAGATGAACAGCGCCAGCACATTTCCAAATAGGTGTGTCAAGTTGGCATGTAGGAATCCTGCCGTGATAAGGGTGTAAAAGTTTGTATTGAATAAGTTCCTAGGGTAATGAAGGAGGTTGGTAAATAGGGTGTCGCTAAAGAATAAACTAACGGCATAGATAGCTAGATTAAGAATAATCACAGTGAACGTAAATCTAGGCTCAGTCGCAAAGCGGCCAAAGTCTAGAAATGGTTTTAGAAGGTCTTTCCATTGGCGTCGTTTGAAGAAAACCAAAATGAGGGTAATTGGAGTCAGGAGTAAGTCCAGGAGGAGTTTCCATAAGAATTGGCTTTCGCTTTCGATCATTTTCGTGATAATTTATCAAACGTTTCTTGTAAATCAATAAGATATTTTCCGTCTTCAACTTTGATGATGAAAGGGTGGTTTTTCTTAAACAGGTTAACCAAGTCGATGTGGAATTTGCCAGGCTCTATAGCATGGATGACTTCAAAGTCCAGCAGGACAGGTTCTTGATTGATCTGTTCTTCACCCATGATCTCAAGGACATCCTCTTCAATCTGTGCTTTTTGTTCTTGGCTAAGCACTTGTAGCTCAGGATACAGTCCAGGCATCTTCTCTTTCCGGATGAAGAAAAAAATTCGATTGCCACAGCTGCAGCCTTTGACGACTTCGCTGCCGGCTTCTCCGTACAAGTGTCCGCATTTGACGCATTGGTGGGGCATGTTATTTCCTCTTCTCTGTGAATAATTGGATCTTGTGGGGGGCTTTTTTGATTTCTTTGATCAGATGATTGGGTCCAATCACAGTAAACCCTTCCCGATCGCCTAATAATAAATGGAGGAGGGTGCTGCGTATTTTTTCGATCAGCACCTCATGGTCTGGGTGGGGATGGATATAGCTGAATTCGATGCCTTTAAATTTTTCGTCGATTTCACGCATGGTTTCTTGAATGAGTTCGGCTTCTTCGTTGGCTTCCAGTTTGCCTTCCAGCACCACGATTTGGTTGTTTTTGATGGGTTCAAGGATTTTTTGCATCCGTTTTTGGATATCTAAATGTTGGATATCTTGATGAGGGATGAATTGTAGGGTAAGCATGTTTAGCTGGTGACCTCAAACAAGTTTTTGTAGAATTGGTCCATATTTTTTCCGCTTTTGGCACTGATGCCCACGACTTGGTATTGGGGGAAAGCCGTTTGTATTTTGCGTAGTTTGTTTCTTTTAAGGTCGATCTTGTTCGCAACGAGGAGCATGGGGATCTTTCTGGCTTCTAGGTTACCGATGAGAGTAAGATTAACTTGGTTGTAAGGGTCGTGAGTGCTGTCCAAAACGACGATGACGGCATCCATATTGTCCAGCCATTTAATGCTTTCAATGATGCCTTTGGTTGCTTCTCGAGCGCGTTGTTTGGCGTCCTTGCTTTTGATGCCAAAGCGTAAGAAGTCTTCATAGTCTATTTTAGTGGCTATGCCGGGCGTATCTGCCAAAGAGACAGTAAGTTCTTTACCTTCGTATTGGATAGTGATCTCTTCTTTGATTTGGATTTCTCGGGTTTCATGGGCGATGGGACTGACGATGCCCAGTTCTTCACCGGTCCAGTCTTTGCAGATGCGGTTCGCTAAAGTGGTTTTCCCGCCATTGGGCGGTCCGTACAACCCGAGTTTGACGTGTCGTCGGCGTTGGAAGAGTTTTTTTAAGAAATTGCCAAAACGGCCAAGTAAATAAGTCATAGAGAGATAAACCTGGATCAGTGTATTTAAACATTACGAATTCCACCGCTAAAGATATAGGTGGAATTTTGATGTGCCCCAAAGACGCTGTGCATCTTTGGGCCAACTGAAACGACGAACGTTTCAGTGGCACGAAAATAGCAATTTTCGTTGCCCCAGAAATGTCAAGCATTTCTGATGGGTCAAGAACGGTTCAAAATAGGTCATAATGGCGGTTCTTGACAGCTGGATTGGTGTTTTATCCGACTGCAGTTAGGTTGATGAGGGTGCCTATGTTGGTAATCAGGTTTTTGCCTTGGTTGGGTTGGCCAAATATTTTTTGGTTTAGGAAGTAGATGAAGCTTTGTTCTTTATAGATAAGGACGAGGTCTTGCTGGTCTTCTATTGTGGCGTTGTAGTCAAAGCCACTGAGGGTGTAAGGGAGCTCAAACGTGCGGGAGTAGCCGTCTCCGACAGCTTCGGCAAGGTCGGCTTCCGTGACGATTAAGTTGGCGATCTCGTTCATTTTGAGGCGGTCATTGGCCTGGCTGACTTGGCTGGTGCGGGTGTGGAGCAGTGCCGCAAACATGGCAAAGATAAAGAACATGAATCCGATGAGCGTCACAAATTCAATCGTGGCTTGAGCTCGGTTTTTTCGAGCTCGAGCTTCAAAACACTTGGTGTTTTGTTTTGCTTGGGCTCTAGTTTGGGCTCGAGCTTCAAAACGTTTCATGGTTTGCTGGGCTTTATTGGAAATAGACCTCAGCATAATGGATGGTTTCATGGTTAACTTTCCGCTAGGAATACGCTGTCTCCTTGGCTGATGATCTTGATTTTGAAGGTACCTGAGTGGAATTCTTTGGTGATGTTTCCGTTGAAGGGGGTCTCAAGGCGGATGTCTGTGAAGAAGATGGCCTGGCTAGTGCCTTTGTTGGTATCAAATTCAACGACTAGTTCATTGTCGTTATTGACGTAGAATTCTTGGGCGTTGTCGGGAAAATTGACTTCTAGGGTGGTCCAGGAATTTCTTCCCAGGCTGTATACAGCGATAATGCCGTTGACTAAGTCATTTCCAATGCGGATGATTTGGGAAGAAGCGATTTGGTCGGTCGTTTGTTTGGCGCGTTCAAATAGGAGTAAACCAGCGGGCACCATGATGACTAAGACAACGCCTAATATAACCAGGTACTCAACCGATACTTGGCCTCGCATAACTCACCTCTTTATATCTCGAGAGAAGTCTTTATTTAAAGATTTGGATTGGTTGTATACAATTCAAGCTGCAAAAGAACCTTCGCTAGAGGGTTGAGTAGAAATCTTTATTAACCCGCCACAGCATCCCTCGTCGTATGAAGATGTCTCGTCGAGAACGCCGTTTGGAGAAGCGCAAGGAGCGGTTGGATCGGCTCCGGAAGGAAGCGCATAAAGAGCATGTGGTGGGGGAGAAGCGCCTGCCGAAAGAGAATGAATACACTGGTTTTCTTAAGTTCCTGCGGGATCAGTATAAGCCTTTGATGTTGATTCCTTTGGCCATGTTAGTATTTTCTTTGGTTGTTATTTCCATGACTTATAGCGAGACAGGTTCCTTGATGTATAAGGGGGTTTCGTTGCAGGGGGGTATTTCTTTGACCATTCCGGTGGAGGAGCCGGTGAACGTTCCGGCATTGGAGTTTTTTTTGGAGGAGCGTTTCCAAGAGAGTGATTTGGACATTCGTATCCTTTCAGAGGCAGGTTCTCAGAAGGGGCTGATCATTGATGCTTCGAATGTGAAGGAGGATGCTTTTCTAGCTGCCTTGCGGGAGCGCGTTTCATTGGAAGAATATTCTATTGAAACCTTGGGCCCTTCATTGGGAGATGCTTTTTTCACCCAGGCATTATGGGCGCTGGTAATCGCTTTTGTTTTGATGAGTTTAGTGGTATTAATCTACTTTAGAACGTTGGTGCCGTCTGCAGCAGTAATTGTAGCAGCGGTATGCGATATGTTGTTTGCCTTAGCCGGGGTTAATCTTTTAGAGCTTCGGCTAAGCACAGCAGGATTGGCAGCTTTCTTGATGTTAATTGGTTATTCAGTAGATACAGATATTTTGTTGACCGCTCGGGTTCTAAAAGGGAAAGAGGGTTCTGTATTTGATCGAGTAGTGAGTGCTTTAAAGACGGGTTTCTTGATGAACATCGTTGCTCTTGCAACGACCATTGTAACACTTACATTCAGTCACTCGGCTGTGATCACCCAGATTATGTGGGTGTTGTTGTTTGGTTTGATTGCAGACATCATCAACACGTGGATTCAGAACGCAGGGATTCTTCGTTATTATTTAGAAAGAAAAGGAGTCCGGTAAGATGGGAAAAATAAGAAAGATGTTTACCAATGTGAGGGTCTTGGTTTTAGTCATATTTTTAATTTTGGGGTTGTTTGCTGTATACCCGAATCCGTGGAATGAGGGCCTTGCCATTCGCCATGTGGAAAAGAACAGTTCAGCCAGTCTGGCAGGGGTTGAGAATCCGGCTCCAACTTCGACTCCGATGAGCCGGGAGCGCATTCTAGCAGTAAACAATAACGCGGTTACCGATATAAAATCTCTTTATAGTTTGTTGTCTTTAGTTCCGTCAAACGCGACGATCACATTAAAAACAAATAAAAACTTGTATCGTTTGACGGCACGTCCAGCTTCGGATGGGAAAATGGAGGATTTCGGTTTGTCGGTGTATCCGGCTCCCAAGACGAACATTCGAAAGGGGTTGGACCTGCAAGGAGGAACGAGGGTTATCTTACAGCCTGCAGAGGAAGTTTCCAAAGAAGACTTAGGGGTTGTAATGGATAACATTAAGGAGCGCTTGAATGTGTACGGTTTAGGGGATATTGTGGTTCGTTCTACGACTGACTTGGCGGGTAAGAGTTACATTTTGGTGGAAATCGCAGGTGCCAATCAGGAAGAAGTGCGGGATCTTTTAGCTAAGCAGGGTAAGTTTGAGGCTAAGGTAGGAAACACGACGGTGTTCAAGGGCGGGGGCGACGTCACGTATGTGTGCCGCTCGGCGGATTGCTCAGGTTTGGATCCGAATGCAGGTTGTCAACAGCAAGAGGGGGGTTGGTATTGTGGTTTCCGTTTCTCAATCAGCCTGGATCCAAAGGCTGCGCAGCGTCAGGCAGATGCGACTCGATTGTTGGCGGTTGTGAGTTCTCCTTCAGGTAATTACCTAAGTGAAAAATTAAGCTTATATTTAGATGATGAGCAAGTGGATGAGTTAAACATTGGTGCAGAATTGAAGGGTTCTGCAGTGACTGAAATCCAAATCAGCGGTTCAGGGAATGGAGTTTCAAATCAAGAAGCCATTCAAAACACGTTGGAAAGCATGAAGCGCTTACAAACCATTTTGATCACAGGTAGCCTTCCGGTCAAGTTAAACATCGTGAAGATGGACAGCATCAGTCCTGTTTTGGGAGAGGAATTCTTGAAGAACGCTATTTTTGTTTGTTTATTATCTGTGATTACAGTAAGTGTTCTTTTGTTCATTCGATATCGCCGCTTGAGCGTGTCGATTCCAATCATCATTACCATGTTATCGGAAGTTTTCTTAACATTGGCCCTCGCGGCCATCATCGGGTGGAACATAGATCTAGCTTCCATTGCCGGTATCATTGTTGCCATCGGAACAGGTGTGGACGATCAAATCGTGATCGCAGATGAAACGTTGTATAGAAAAAAGTTAGAGGGGGGAGAAGAGAGTTCGTGGAAGGATAAGCTAAAAAGCGCCTTCTTCATTATCTTTGCAGCTTACTTTACTCTCACGGCAGCCATGATTCCTCTTTTGTTTGCAGGTGCCGGTTTGTTGAAGGGCTTTGCCATCACAACTATTTTAGCAGTGACCATTGGTGTTTTAGTTACGCGTCCCGCTTATGCAGCGTTTATTGAGATCTTGACGAAAGAATAAGATCTATTCTATACTTTTGTCTTTTTTTTATTGCAACTAAACATATGGAATTTTACGAAGTTCGATTTTTCCCTCGATTTCCTCGTGAGGATTTTCCCTCGTGAGCGAAGCGAACAGAGCTGGAAAATCCGATAGAGCTGAAATCAGAGCTGGAAAAATAGAATTTTGGTGGAGCAATTTTGAGGGGGTTTTGCCCTTTAGAGGAGAGGCTCAAAATTGCGGAACCGTAAA
>DATDWO010000001.1:0-28284 GCA_035289665.1 Candidatus Nanoarchaeia archaeon | reverse complement strand
CTACTTTCGGAATCTCTGTAGATGCTTGGAATACACCTTCTTAAAATCAAAGTGGAGGAGGGTAAAAATGGACGACTCATTAAGAAAGGTTGAAACGGATAAAGCTCCAATACCAGTGGGACCCTACTCGCAAGCAGTTGTTGCTGGCGATTTCGTATTTTTAGCGGGACAGATCGGGCAAGATCCGATGACCGGGAAGTTGGTCAGCGGTGGTATTAGACCAGAGACTGAGAGGACTATTGACAACATAGCAGCAGCTCTGAACGCTATTAGTAGGGACTTAGGTAGCGTCTGTAGCGTTGATGTGTCTCTTGTAAATTTAGAAGATCTGGATTTGTTCAATGAGGTCTATGCGACACGATTTAGTGGCGGTGCATACCCGGCCCGTAGAATGAGGGAAGCTTCAAAATTAACTATGGGCGCGTCGGTAGAAATAGGATGTACAGCTTATCTAGGACGAACTGCACCATTATAAGTATGGTAATATCGACGGTAAATAGGTTTTTTAGAGTTGATTTAATGCCATTTATCGTATAAAAAAGAGAAGATAAACATACTTAATCTGGTACATTTCGTTATCTAGGACATCGAACTGTCCAAGACAAGTGTTGTTGATACCGTCGACAACGCCTGTGCTTAATCTAGATAACTTCAACAACACTGTCAAATAAGGCAAGAGATAAACAACACTAAAGTGTTACAGTTCGGAATATAGATGAGAAGGAGCGAACTAGCTTTTTCATGAATGTGACTAGACCCCTCCCTTAGGTGTGTCGGTCATTAAAATTAGGAAAGTATCTGTCTAGATGAAGGTTTAGCATAGGGAGCATTTTAGACTGGATATCTCTCGTTGCGCTTAAGCATAAACCATATAAACCCTCGGCTTTTTTGAGAAGGACATGGAAAACGTCATTATCCTAGGAGCAGGCATTGCAGGCTATACGGCTGCGATTTACACGGCAAGGGCCAATCTGAAACCCGTCTTAGTTGGGGGTCCTGAAGTGGGCGGACAACTGACTCTGACGACGGAAGTAGAGAATTATCCGGGCTTTCCTTCTGGTGTTCAAGGCCCTGAACTCATGCAAATGATGCGCAAACAAGCGGAGAAGTTTGGAACCCGATTTATTGAAGGCGTAGCGAAACGATTCGACGTGATAAAAGAAGGATATGAAGTTCAAATCGGAGAGCAAGTTCTTCAGGCAAAGAGTGTTATTATCGCGACCGGGGCTTCTGCTCGATGGCTGGATATCCCCTCTGAACAGAAATACAAAGGACGAGGGGTGAGTACGTGCGCCACGTGCGATGGCTTCTTCTACCGCGGAAAAGAAGTCGCTGTTATCGGTGGAGGGGACAGCGCGTGTGAAGAGGGCATGTTTCTCACTAAATTCGCGAATAAAGTTTCCATTGTGCATCGGCGAGACGAACTCCGCGCGAGCAAGATCATGCAAGACCGCGCCAAGAAAAATCCTAAGATTGCATTCATTTGGGGCAACGTAGTGGAAGAAGTTCTGGGTGATGGGCAGCGCGTGACAGGCGTCAAACTAAAGAACGTGAAAACAGGTATGATTACTGAAATGAAGACAGATGGGGTGTTTTTAGCGATCGGTCACGTGCCCAACACCAAATCCTTTGAAGGCAAACTTGACCTGGATGAAAAAGGCTACCTGAAAACAGACCGATGCATGCACACGAATTTATTGGGGGTGTTTGGGGCTGGAGATGTTCAGGATTTTAAGTACAAGCAAGCTGTAACTGCTGCGGGAAGTGGCTGCCAAGCCGCCATGGAAGCGGAGAAGTATTTGGAAGGATTAGAACATTAGATGAGCATCACGTTTTCTATCCCTTGAAAATCTCGGTCGCAGGTTACTAAAACAGCGTTTTCCTGTTGGGCGGTGGCGAGATGGAAGGCATTGGCAAGGCCAAATTTTGGATTGAACTTGCGGATTTTGTTCTTAAGTTTTGCGCCGAGCAATGCTGTCCTTATTTCAATAGAAATGATGGAAGAACGGTTTTTGATGAACTCAAAGCGACTCTCAAAAGGACGCTCTTCCCGTTCATGTTTTTCTGCTAGTTCTGCAATGGCTATAACGGATGTGAAGACTGGCTTGTCCTTTATAATGTGACTTATCTTAACTCCCTTCTGCGTTCCGCTAAAATATTCTATCCAAGCTGAAGTATCCATAACGTAATTACCATTCATGGAATTTCATCCGGTCTGTCTTTTTATTCCACTTTAAGCCTTTGTCCACTCCGAACATGGAATCGGGAATTTTCATGTCCTTCTTTAGAAGGGTTTTAATTACTTCATCATAAGAAGCGGCCTCTTTTTGCTCTTTTACCATCTCCAAAAGCTGTTTGGTGGTTTTAGACACTTGAATGGTGGTGTGCATTATAACTATAGTTATAGTTATAGTTATAAAGGTTTTGGTTTGGAATAAAAAACTATATAAAACCAAGCTTACTTTTACTATCCATGCACACATCCATTCGTGCCCTTATTTCTATTATCTACTGAGCTAGCTTGCTCTTTGCAGGCGAAACAACCCAGATAATAGAAAGCAATATAAATGAAGTTTAAGGAGATAAGAACCATGCCCTATGACCTTCAGACGGAACGCAAGATGCGTGAGCATTGGAAGAAGATCGACCTACTCAAACTGCTCGAGAAAAAAAACATGGAGGGGGAAGCTTATTTTCTACTTGATGGCCCTCCTTATCCGAATAATGTGCCTCACGTCGGACACATTCGCAATACTGTCTACAAAGACCTCTATATTCGACTGGCCTTTCAGCAAGGCAAGAAAGTGCTGTTTCAACCAGGCTTTGACACCCACGGACTTCCCATTGAAAACGTGGTTGAAAAGAAGATTGGCGTAAAAAGCAAACAAGACATTGAAAAGTACGGCATTGCCAAGTTTGTGCAGCTCTGCAAAGAAAACGCGACCCTGTTCAAGGACATCTGGCTTGAGGTTTATGACCTTCTAGGGAGTTGGTACAGCTGGAAAGAACCCTATTTAACCTATCATAATAGCTACTTGGAAAGCGCCTGGTGGGGCTTCCAACAAATCTGGAACAAAGGCTGGGTGTATGAAGGCAAAAGACCAGTTACATGGTGTCCCCACTGTCAGACGGCTTTAGCAGGATATGAAGTTACGGATAGCTACAAGAATGTTTCTGACCCTAGTGTCTATGTCAAGTTTAAATTGAAAGGACAAGATGCTTACTTGCTTGTGTTTACAACGACGCCCTGGACTCTGCCCAGCAATGTTGCTGTCTGTGTGCACTCGGACAAAGAATATGTGAAAGTTGATACGAACAAAGGAAACTTGATTCTCGCTAAAAAAAGACTGGAATTCTTAGATCGGATTGAAGTTAAGTACAAGATTCTTGAAGAATTCCCTGGAAGAAAGATGGACGGCTGGGAATATGAGCCGCTGCTGAATGTGCCTGTGCAGCAAGAATTGCAAAAAAACTCCAAGGCTTTGCGCGTCTATATGTCCATCCCTATGCTCAAAGAACGCGTCGCGAGCAAAATCAAAGAAAAAAAAGGCCTCACAAAGAAAGATGTGTATGAAGACTTTGTGACGGTAGATGATGGCACAGGCTTGGTGCATACCGCGCCGGGCCACGGAAGAACCGATTTTATTGTCGGACAACACTATGGACTGCCCGCCCCTAGTCCATTGAATGATGAATGCAAATTTACGGATGATGCAGGGGTCTATCAAGGAGAATTTGTGAAAGACGCCGACCATGCCATTGCAGAACACCTCCACAAAAGCGGACAACTACTGCACTATGAGAAAATCGAGCACAGTTATCCATTATGCTGGCGATGCAAAACCCCCCTCATCTTTAGATTGAGCAATCAATGGTTCATCAAAGTGGATCCTGTAAAAGAAAAGATGCTTGCTTGCAATGAAGAGACCCAATGGCAGCCGGAATTTGCCAAAGAACGCCTGCGAACTTGGGCTTCCAATGCAGATGACTGGAACTTTTCCCGACAACGATACTGGGGCATTCCCATTCCTCTTTGGCGCTGCACCTGCGGCGAGATGAAAGTGGTTGGCAACCTGGAAGAACTTCAAGAGAATGCTACTAAACCGGTTCCGAAAGACTTTGATTTACATACTGCTAGTATGGTCGAACTCAAATGCCTTTGCGGGAAAAACATGAAGCGCATTCCTGACATCTTCGATGTATGGTATGATGCCGGTTCTGCACCTCATGCAAGTTTGGGTTATCCCAAACACAATCAAGATGTGTTTGAAGAATACTGTCCGGTTTCTCGCATCAATGAAAGTCAAGACCAAATCCGAGGCTGGTTCTATCACTTGATGTTCTGCTCTGTAGCTGTTTTTGATAAGACACCCTTCCAGGCTGTTAGCATGCCGGGTTGGGTTGTTGATGAAAAAGGCGAAAAATTCAGTAAAAGCAGCAATATGCTTGAAGCTAAGAAAGTTCTCGAACAATTTGGAGCAGATGCCTTGCGATTCTACTATTGTTGGGACATTGCACCCTATGAATTGCAAAAGTTCAGCCTGAAAGTTCTGCAAAGCGATGTCACTAAGTATTTCAATATTTTGTGGAATTTACACACCTATTTATTGAATCAGAAATTAGAGGAGCCTGTCAAAATCAAGGAAGCTGAAGACTGGTGGATTCTATCTAGACTGAATAGCACGATTCAGACCGTGTTAAATGCATATGAAAGCTTTGAACTCCATCAAGCAGGCCGAGCCCTGTACGGATTTGTCATTGACGACCTGAGCAGAACCTATGTACAATTGACCCGAGACCGAGAGGATGTTGCACCGGCTCACGTCCTGCACGAATGCTTGCAAAAAATGGTTGTGTTGACGGCTGCCATTAACCCGCACATT
Source organism: Candidatus Nanoarchaeia archaeon (assembly GCA_035289665.1). GTDB lineage: Archaea > Nanobdellota > Nanobdellia > Woesearchaeales > SM23-78 > JBBSWA01. The sequence continues at coordinate 23,401 of DATDWO010000001.1, read as the reverse complement.
TCAGAACAGATCTATCAAAACCTTTCCGGACTGCATGGAAAAGCCAAGGAAAGCGTGCACTTAGAACCCTTGCCTAAAATTGGAAAAACGGACGAGAAACTTGAGCAGAATATGGGCTTTGCCAATGAATTGATCACTGCTACGCTTTCTGCCCGAGACAAAGCCAAACTAGGCGTACGATGGCCACTCTCTGAATTGATCCTGGACACTGAACAGAAAGAGTATGAACAAGCTGCCCAAGAACTTTCTGCCGTAATCCTGCGACAAACGAACATTAAAAAGATCACTCATAAAAAAATGAAGCCTGCCCTGGATTTCAAACCCAATTATAATGCGCTCGGCAAGACTTTTGGGAAAGAGACAGCGAACATAGTTGAAGTGATCAATAAAAACAAAGAAATTATTTTGGAACAGCTACAAAATAAAAAACCCTTAAAATTAGAAAAATGGGAATTCCAAGAAAACCAATTTGACACCATACGCACAGCGCCTGAAGGTTACCAAATGGCTGGGTTTAAGGGAGGCTATGCTTACATTGATTTGAAACTAACCCCTGAACTGGAAAGCGAAGGATATACACGCGAATTGGTTCGGCGAATTCAGCAACTTCGTAAAGAACAGAAGTTAACTAAGCAAGATCTGATTAAATTGACCATAGCTACCTTGCACCCGGAAATCCTGGAAAAACACCAGAGCGAGATTCAACACAAAGTCGGTGCCAAGACGATCACCATTAAGAACGTGTTTGAAGACAAAGCTGGATTTAAGGAAGAAACCATCCGAGGCAAGGCATTCCAAGTGATTGTGGAAAAAGTTTAACTAAAAGCGATAGCTTTTTATATGAATCCGCAGTCTTTTCTTAAAGATTTTAATCAAAAACCTACGGTTTTTGGTGTTCTCGGTCCATTCGAGAACAATCAACAACCTCAGCCTACAGGCGTGAGATGTGTTGAGGTTAAAACACTTCCTTTCATGGCTTAAAAGCCATACAAGGTTTGTGTTTTAACAGTCATTAATTGGGGGGAATAGACATTGGCAAAGACCATAGCTGTAGAAACACCACTCGCTGAGCTGACACTCCGTAAATACGAAGCGCCCGGCACCCTTGAAAATCGGGAACTCGTACGAAAGGTATGCCTGTCTTTGGGATTATTGCAACCTGGAGACTCTAGAGATGTTGTCGTGGATGTGTTCCAGGTCGTGCTGGAAAACAAGAAAGAACTCACTTCTAAAGAAATTGAGGAACACACGGTGGCGAATCGCAAGAAGTACAAGTTGCCCCTTCTGGGGATTGCGCCTTCTAATGTGCGCAGGCAACTGTTGCGACTCAGAGACTTGTTCCTTGTTGAAAAAGTTAAGAACAATTATCGGATCCGAGAGAATACAGTTTTAGAGGCTATTTTTGTTGAAAACATTGAAAAATACTATTTGACGAGTATTATTGCCCGGGTGAAAGAGTACATTCGAGAAGCGGATAAGAAGTTCTTGCAGTAAGGTATATAACCCCCATTAACATATCCTTTATCTATGAACGATCAAGAACTCTATCGTCTTTTGCAAACCGTGACCACTACCCTACAGAATCACCCTTGCCTTTGGCGTCTTGGCGGCAGCGCCAACCTCCATGTACAGGAAGTTGATATTCTACCTAAAGACCTAGACCTAACTACAAACGCTGAAGGACTGGAAACCTTTCGAACCCTCTTCCGAGACCAGCTTGTAAAGGACTATTACAAGGACAGCCTTCCTGCCCATGTTTTAGAATTCAAAATCCAAAGCAACGAAGTCGAAGTCATTTACCACAATGACCCCCTTCTTGACCTCCTCGACTCTGTCCAATTCATTGACTGGAAAGGACTGCACCTCCCTGTTTTGCCCTTGAACCAAGCGCTGCTCTTTTACGAAAGAACCGGCAGAGACGAACGCGCTGAATTGATACGAAAACACTTCAAATCGTCTTCCTAAACGCCTTTTGCACTTCCACTTCCATGCCTTCGATGTAGTCGTACTGGCTTAATTCATTCGGGGAAACCCAAGCGAAGTCTTCAAAATCCTCTGAGATTTTTACGTTTTCTGACTTTGCCTGGACCGAGAAAGCAAAGCCCACCACGTTATGCCCATCTGGACGGATGAAGGTGTAATCCTTCAAGTAAACATGCTGATCTTCGATGTCTAGATTGACCTCTTCCAAAACCTCGCGCTTTAACGTCTCCAGAACGGTCTGGCCCTTTTCTACCTTGCCCCCTGGGAAAGCCCACTTGCTAGGGTAAGCGATTTCGTTTTTGCTACGCTTCACGATGAGAAATTGATCTCCTTTCTTATTCTTTACCACCGCTGTGATGGCCACGATGTGCTTTTTATCGTCCATGAAGAAAGAAACACTGCTTTGTTATATAAAAGTTTTTAACCTCTTGCCTTACCTGAATACTTATGCACCCAGTCTATGAACCTCATGAGGACAGCTACTTGATCTTGAAGCAAGTTCCGAAGTATGCCAAAGGTGATGTGTTGGATATGGGAATGGGCAGCGGGATTTTGGCGATGGAAGCTGCGCAATATGCCAAGCAGGTTTTAGCCGTTGACCTAAACCCCTTAGCTGTGAAATACGTGCATGAACGCACCCGACACTTGAATAATCTAGCAGTGAAGCAGAGCAACCTCTTTCAACATGTAAATGGAAGGTTTGATGCAATCTTCTTCAATGCACCCTATCTGCCTAATGACCCTCGCATAAAAGACATGGCTTTGGATGGCGGGAAAAATGGCTATGAGGTCATTGATGAGTTCTTACTGTATGCACGACACCACTTGAAATCAGACGGAGTGATCATTCTCTTATTGAGCAATCTATCCCACCCTGAACACGTTCATCAAACCCTTAAGACAAACGGATATAAATACAAGACCCTATCTAAACTCAAACTCGACTTTGAAGAGTTGTACGTCTATGAAATCCGAACTGACCGACCTGGAGTTTCTCGCCAAAGGCAACCGCGGCATCGTGTACAAAGGAATTTGGAAAGGTCAACCAGTCGCGGTCAAAACAAAAAACCCGGAAAGCACCGCGCAAAATCGCATTGAAAACGAAGCTAACTTCTTGAAAATATTGAATCCATATGGCATTGGACCTAGGCTTTTGGATTTTGACGGTGAACGATTGATATTGGAATTCATTGAAGGCGAACGCATCCATGACTACTTTGAAAAACACTCTAAAAAAGAGATCCTAATTGTCGTAAAAAAAATCCTTGAACAGGCTCAAAAAATGGATGAACTTGGAATCAACAAACTTGAACTGACTCGACCTTACAAAGACTTGTTGATACGCAATGGAGAACCTGTGCTGTTGGATTTCGAACGCTGCAAAAAAACCATTCGGCCGAAGAATGTGCGGCAATTTGAACAATTTTTGAGAAGCACAAAAGTGAAGGCTCTCTTACTAGCTAAGGAGCTCTGACACGAAAACTTAATAAAATCACCCCTTTTCACTCTTTATGCCTGAAGCTACAGATTCTCTCGAAACGTTGATTCACCACCTTTCTACCTATTATCCTCACGAACCTGAAGTCCAAGAGCTAACACAAAGCCTTATTCAATCTACGCAATCGTTAACCTATACTGATTTCATAGGCCTTCTTGGTGAAGCATATAGCCCTCTTTGCAAAGATTACCCCTTTCATCCTATTCCACACCAGCATGGTCGTGACCTTTACGTTGAACGCTGGAGATCTTACAAACTTTTATTACTTTTGACACAAACTTCCTCGAATCCCAAAGTTAGGCAAATCCCTTCCAAACTCTCTTACGAAGGATCCCCTAGCAAGATCCGTACAGCAACCTTTAAATTCTACCAAGATCATTCCATTACTCAAGATGGAAAAACCTTTATTCAAACCTACTCAAGGCTCTTCTTTCAACCAGAAAGTGTGGCAGCTCTGCCGGAAGATCCCTAAAGGCAAAGTAACGACGTATAAGATTTTAGCCAGGAAACTCGGTGTTAAGGCATATCAAGCCATCGGACAGGCTTTGAAGCGTAATCCGTATGCGCCTGAAGTACCTTGTCATCGTGTTGTGGCCAGTGATGGCAGCCCGGGAGGGTTCATGGGAAAACGAACCGGGAAATGCCTAACTAAGAAAGTTTCTCTACTGCAAAAAGAAGGCATACGCATTGAAAAAGGAAAAATTATGAATTTTGAGAAAGTACTTTGGCGCTAATCCCGGCGCTTCTTCTTCTGCTTCTTAATCTCTTTTTCTAATTGCAAGCAATCTAAGAGTTCTTTGTAACGATTACGGATGGTGACTTCGGTAACGCCAGCCACGTCCGCCACTTCTCTTTGAGTGCGCTTTTCTCCATTGATGAGTGCGGCCACGTATAGTGCTGCTGCGGCAATGCCTGTAGGACCCCGACCGCTGGTGAGCTCGACGTTCTGTGCCTGTTCGATGATCTCCACAGATTTAGACTGGGTTTCTGCGTTTAGCTTTAAGGCTGACGCGAAACGAGCAATGTAATCAGCAGGATTACTTGGCAAGATTTTAATGCCTAATTCTCGCGTGACAAAACGATAGGTACGGCCGATTTCTTTCTTGTCAATGCCGGACGCTTCGCTGAGCTCGTCTAAGGTTCTTGGGACGTCATGGCGTCGACAGGCAGCGTACAAGGCACCGGCAACGACGCTTTCCATGGACCTTCCACGGACGAGCCCTTTTTGGACGGCCAAGGTGTAGATTCTCGAGGCTTCCTCTTCTACGGAGCCAGGAAGCTTAAGATAAGAAGAGACTCTTTTTAACTCAGACAAGGCTAGCTTTAAGTTACGTTCGATGGCTGTGGAGATGCGCTGCTGCCACTTTCTCAAACGGAAGAATTTGTTCTTGGATTTGCCTTCTAATTGATAGAGGTCTGCTTTACGGCCAACATCCGTACCCAAGCCTTGATCGAATTGAGTATAGGACATCGGAGCGCCGGTACGGCGTTTTCTTGCTGCAGCTTCGCTGTCAAATTCACGCCATTCCTGATCAAAGTCGACCATGCGATCTTCGACCACAAGACCACAATCCTTACAGATGACTTCGCCTTTATCCTTATTCCAGAATAAGTTAATGCCACCACACTCCGGACACTTCTTCACAAAACTCAAGTACACCCCTCCACAAACTTTATATATCGAAAATGGTCTAAGTATATAAAGGTATTGGAAAATGAAGCTGACTCATTTCTTTCCCCGCCATGAAAGAACGATTTTTTTTCTATACTTGCAAGAAAGTTTAATCGCTGAGTGAGAACAATTGTATGGATTTTAATGAGAACTTATATAAACTGGCTTTGCTGTTTTTTACCATGCGAAACTTTGGAAAGAAAATAAAAAAACATAGTAGTGTCCTTTCCTCGTCTATAGTGGAGGGTAAAAAAAACAGGCAATTGTCCTCTATTACAGGGCAGCTTTGGTCTACCGATGTGCTGATTGGTGTTGCCATTTTTATCGGCGTTATTGCGTTGTTTTACATCAGCCTCAGCTTGAATTCGACTTCGGATTATCCGATGCTTAAAGAGGAAGCGCAGATGGCTACGAATCGCCTGCTAAAACCGGATAGCGCTACGAACATATTAACTTCGACGAATGAACTCAACCAGACTCGATTGAGTGAACTGGGAGAGATGGACTACAGCGCTTTGCGCGACAAACTGGGCATCCGCGGTGAATACTGTCTCTATCTGGAAGACAGCCGAGGACGCATCATTCCAATCTCTACAGATAGCGGCAAGAAAAGCGGCATCGGTAACCCTGCCTTGAATGTTTCCGGAACACTTTGTGGCGACTACATGGCCATACCTCCCCCACCATGATCTCTTCTTTGATTTTGCTCATCCTTCTGTACTTAACGCCTGTTGGAGGCTACTTTCTTGCGAAACAGTGCGGAAAGGAAGCACAGCAAGGCCGAAGGCTATTTGAACGGCTTTCCTTGATTTTGATTTTGATTGCTGCGCTTTGGATGGCGTACTATGTGCATTACTTACTCCTGGTTTTGGCTCTTGCTTTGTACCTGCCCTTGTATTATAAGGCGAGAGATATGGCTGGACCTAGCACGATGGGTTTTCTTTTTGGACTCTCCACCGTTCATTTGAACCTCACCTATGAAATAAGTCTTTTTGCGCTCTTGTATGGATTGGTGTATGGTACATTGCATTGGAAGGAGAAATGGAAGCTTGTGTTGGTTCAGTATCTGCCTTTTTTGGTCTTAGGTGGTCTTGGAATGGCGCTGGCCGCAAGCTTTAAATAAGATAACGTCATATAAAGTATGATGATTAAGTATGCAGTGATTATTCTTTTACTTCTACCCCTTGTTGTAGCCATTCAAGGTGAAACCTATGGGTATGCAAACGTTCAAATCATTAACACCCCCCCTATCCTTCAAGAAGCTCAATTAACCCCCACTACGGTGTATGAAGACACCACGCTGGAATGCCTGGCAAAAGTAGAAGATGAGCAATTAAACTCTGTGAAACTGCACTACACTTGGACGGTCAATGGCAAAGAAACACGCATCCAAGGCCATCAGCTTAGAGGGTTTCATGAAAACGATGAAATTCAATGCACGGTCTACGCTGAAGACAACATCCATCAACTCAGCAATCGACAAAGCGTTCAAATCTCTGTGACATCTGCACCCCTAACCGCAAAAGCACTGAGCACTGCACTGAATGGAGTCGGCATTGAAATGGACATTGCACATAGCTTACGATTGCAAAACCAAGGAACTGCAGCCATTACCGGATATGTGATTGATGAAAGCGGGAAAAATGGAACCAGTGCGCTGTTGTTGGTGCTATTTGGATTGGTGTTCTTAACTGTGCTGAATGCAAATCTGTTCTTACGGTATTATTTAAAAAAACAAGCAAGTAAAGTATAAATACGGCTGACTTTTCTTAGCTCCATGCAAGGCACCCTTTATCAGATCAATGTCGGCTCAGGAGGCATTCCCAAACATCCTATTGCTTCTGCTACGGTCACACTTGAGCGCGTTTTAGGAGATGACCAGACCCACCACATGAGCAAACCGCGGGTTAAGCCGACGGATTTTCGCGGACACGGTGGAGCTGATAAAGCCGTTTGTTTGTTTTCTTTTGAAGTACTCGAAGAACTTGTACATGAAGGAGTGGCTGTATTTCCGGGAGCCCTGGGTGAAAATTTTACCACCCAAGGCCTGGATTATCGCCTTATTCGTGTTGGTGATCTTTACCAGATAGGGGATAAAGTCATGATTCAAATCACGGAACCCCGCGAGCCCTGCGCTACGATTCGAGACCGATACACTCCTGCACCTCAACGAAGCATTGGAGCTATGATTTACAACAAGGCTGTGAAAGAAGGAAAATTTTTGGATCATATGTGGGGCAGAAGTGGATTCTACGCCCGTGTGCGCCGAACCGGATCGGTTCAAACAGGTGATGCGATTCATCAATTGGAATTTCCCGACCCTTTGGGATTATTGGTTCCTCCTCGAGATTTCCTGCCCGAAAGCCAAAAGCATTAAAAACAACTTCTTTCTCTTATTCTCCAAGCCCCCGTGGTATAGCTTGGATATGCTCAAAAACCTCTAGGTTTTTGGCATGTTAGGTAGGAACCAAACAGCATGCGAGCTTGCGGAGCTTGAGACCTGGGTTCGAATCCCAGCGGGGGCGCTTTACTTAAATAAAGGTATTTGGGGCTTTAGGGGCTTTCCTTTACCTATGTTTAGTTTACTGTGGAGGTGCTTTTATTGATTTTCAAATGAAAGAGTTCATTAAAGCTAATTGGAAGTTGATACTCGGGGGGATATCTTTTTTTGCGTTAGTATGGCTAATTTTTTACTCTCCTATCGATGTTTCATTTGATACTCAGGATTCTTATTGGTTTGAAGTACGTATTAATCCTGATGATAATCTTTCAGCACATAGTGTTTCTTTGCATGACTTTCAATTCTCCTACGAACCTGACAAAAAAATAGGAAAGATCACTTCTAGAATATTCAACACCGAATATTTAGATAGCCTTGATTTTACCGTTCCTAAAAACTTAACTTTGATTGGTGTTGACTGGTCAGAAAGGATACTTGATAAGGATTATAATAAGATATTGGACTCTTATAACCCTCAATTAAAGCAGCGCAATAAGAATAAACAAGGTGATTCTTACTTAACCTTAACGTATAAAGGCGATCTAATCCCTTATGCTGAAGTTCATTTCACAGCACAACCCAATGATAAGATATTTGCTCCAGGGGCACATGAGAATGGCGCCTTCTTCAAATTTGGTGTAAAAGATTACGGTCCTTCTTGTGGTGTTAAGCCTTGCGTGCTAAATAAATTTAAAAATCAAGCAGAGGTAGATTCATTCTTTCTTAATAATTTTGCAGCTGTTTCGACACAGAGAGTAGGTGCAGGAAGCTGGCCTCCTTTAAGTGACCATCATTTTAATTTAACTTACCAGAAGAAATATAGGAAATATCATGATATATTCCATAATATTGCAATAGCTGCAGCAATAGGTTTATTTATCTTCCTCTGTAAACAAATATACAACAAAATATTGGCCAGAAAAAGTAGCCGAACTCCTTCTCCTCCTTACAGGGCCGGATAATTCGTTTAAAAGTTAAAAACGATCTTATTTGATGTAACGGTAGACTTGACGATCTCAGCATTATCAATCTTCGTAGTTAGAATGGCTTCTTCAAGGGGCTTATCTTGAGTGAGAGCGATTATAACTCGTAGAATCGTAGAGTGTGATATAATACAAACTCGATTGTCTTTCAGGTGTTTAAGCCGGTCTAAGAAAGATTGTGCTCGCTTAGCGACATCTCGCAAGCTTTCTCCTTGCGGAGCCTTGCGCTCTTCAAAAGGAGCCTTATTGATCTCGGTCCAGTCAGCTTCCTCAAGCTTCTTGCCTTCCATGATTCCATTGCGCTTTTCCTCTATCTCTTTGACAAATTCAATTGGAGTATTTGTGTCTCCAAAAATGATCTTAGCCGTTTCTTTGCACCGTACCATAGGACTGCAGAAGACCTGATCGATAGACACACCTTCAAATCTCTTCTTAAGCCTCGCTGCCTGTAATATTCCCTCTTCAGTTAAAGGCTCTTCTTCTGTTTGGATTCGTTTCTCTACATTACCTAAGCTTTCTCCGTGTCGAATCCATAGCACTTCCATTATCAAGGTTGAGGCTGGAAGGCTTATAAAACTTGCCTCCTTCGATGGGGTTAACCATAAACTATATAAATCCCTAAATATAGGGGTAGATAGACTTAAAAATAGGGAAATGTAATCCTAAAAATAGGAGAGAAAGAATGCTAAAAAAAGAAAGCGAAATCCTGCACCTCTTTGCCAAAGAACCCTGGAAGAGGTACACCTTCACCGAGCTACAGAAAGCAGCCCACAAGAAGTCTAAAAGCTATCTGGCACTGGTATTAAAAAAACTAGTCACGAATGGAATTCTCATTCAAGAACCTGTAGGACACCTACCCGTCTATGCCTTAAACACTTCCTCCACGAAAACACAAGTCACAGCTGGATTTGTCCTGGAACACGATGCCTGGAACAAAAAACACATACCATACAGAGACCTTCAAGAAGCCATCAACAAAATCTCTGTAAAAGGTTGCATCTTTCTTATCACCGGAAGCTATGCAAGAAACCAGCAACGAGATGACTCTGATATCGACATCGTCATCATCATAGAAGACTCTGCCGAACCCAAAAAAACCATTGCCGAACTATCTCATTTCTGCGAAATGAACATACCACCCATGCACTTATACGTATTCAGAAACAAAGACTTCCTCGAAATGCTGCTCAACAACCAATTCAACTACGGCAAAGAAATCGCCAAAAACCACCTCATTTTAAAAGGCGGACAAACCTACCTAAAACTCATGGATGAGGTGATACGGCATGGATACAAAGGTTAAACTCTTCCTCGAACGAGCCGACAATGAACTTGTCATAGCCGAAAAACTCAAAATATTAAGCGAGGATGAAAAAGCAAAGCAATTTTTGAAAATTCATCCAGACATGACTTTTTACAGCTCGGTTATTTCTCACTCGTATTACACTATTTTTTACGCTGCCAAAGCCCTGCTCTTAACCAAGAACATTCTTACTTCTTCCCCCGAAGTTCATAAGAAAACGTTCAATGCCTTCAAAGAACACTTCGTAGACACTGGAATCTTAGATGTAAAACTTCTCGAAATCTACCAGAAACTCGTCATCCGAGCCGACACACTCCTCGAGATATTCCACGACGAAAAATGGAAACGAGGCAACTACACCTACAATACAGTCGCTCAAGCCAACCAAGAACCAGCCGAAGACTCACTCAAGAATGCCAAAACCTTCATTTCAAACATCAACCAAGTGATCAAGAAAAACTAACAAGTAAGAAGTTAAATGAAGAGAGCAATATGAAGAACGATCGTCCTTATTTTCGTGTAGTGCAGGTTTGTTTAGTAAGCCATGAGAATAGAGTCTTGTTGCTAAAAAGGACTGATAAGCCTTATTGGGCTTTCCCTGGGGGTCATTTAGAAGGCGGTGAGCAACCTCTGCAGGGTGTGCAACGGGAGATAGAGGAAGAGACTGGTTTGAAGGTTCAGAACCTACGGTTGAAAAGGATGGATTCTTATCAACATTTAGGAGATAACTTTCTTGGCATGATATATGAAGCAGAAGCTGGCTCTGATAAAGTAAAACTAAGCCATGAACATACAGCCTTTGTTTGGATTGGGGAGAAAGAATTGGATAAGTATGAAGTGAGCCATGAAGGTTTTAAGAGAGATATGGAAGAGTTCTTTACCAAGATTTCATCAAGCAGATCTTAACTATTGGGGGGCTGGGAGTACGGCATGGTCTGAGCGTAGCGAAGACCTGACGGTGAAAGACTCCCAAAGCTTTTTCTGAAATAAACCTTAATAAGTTCAGGCCGTGCGGCGTGCCACGGGGGTTATAGAGAGTCAAGTACCCCCTATCTCATTTTGAATTAAGCGACGATACATCGTCTGAACTTTATAGTTACCTATTCTGAGACAGACAAAGTTCTTTAACACCCGACAAATCCGTAAAGAGTTTACACTACGTGTCCGATTATAAGCGTATCATAATTAATCAACAATTCTTTAAATCGCGCGTTGACGTCTTTTGTGAAGGCTCTTAGCTCTTCTTGTGATTTTATATACATGCTAAAGCAGATATTCCATTTTCCTATCGTTTTTAGCGTATAAGAGATTCTATTATTTTTTTCTAAGTGTTTTGTAAATTCTTCTATTAAAGTATATTTTGAAGGAGAAATATTGCATAAGAATTGTATTTCTTGATATCCTAATTTGGACATATCTATTCCAGCAAAGAATCTTATTATGACTCCAGAATTACATAATTTTTTTATTCTGTGGCGAACGGCAGTCATGGAGAGCCCGACCATTCTGGATATATTCATGAGTTTCTCTCTGGAGTTCCGTTTAAGAATATCAAGTATTTTTTTATCAATATCATTTATCTTTATTATAGATGATGGCGCCTTGGGAGGTAGTTTTTCTGGAGAATCATTAAGTATTTGGTATAAAGTCATTCGAGATGTTACAACTGCGAGAACAGACCAGTATTCTATATCTAAGATGGTCACGAGTTTTTGAAGAAATTCGTAGAGATCTGAGTGGTCTTTTGTCCAAACAGTGGCGTAAAGATCCCATTTTCCAAGGCATTCTATTAGGGTAGATACTTGTTCAAAGTTGCGTAAGTGTTTGATGGCTTCTGAAAGTGTTGTTGTGTGACTAAAATGGAAAAAGACTACAAAACGTTGATAGCCTAATTTACTTTTGTCAATACCAATGGTATAGCCAAGAATGACTTTTCTCTTCTCTAAATTGTTGATCCTATAATGAACAAGTTGTTTGGATTGTCCGATCTCATTACCGATTGATCTGTCACTTCGGCGGCAGTTGGTATAGAGACTATGTAAGAGTTTTCTATCCTTTAGGTCAATATTTGTCATTTTACTATATTTTTATTATAAAATAGTATTTTGATTTAAAAATGCTTCGAAAGTTTAATTAAAAGAATATAAATTAGGCAATAGTTATATGATAATCAAAAAGGTAACAGTCGGGGTGCCTGTATATAACGAAGAAAAAACAATTCTAAAAAGTTTATATGCAATTCATCGCGCGATTCTAAGCACAAAATTGCCTATAGAGCTCATTATCTGCATTAATGGGACAACAGATCATAGCGAAACTATTGCACGGACATTCAGTAATAAAATATACCCTTTAAAGATTATTAGAAGCAAAAAAGGGAAAGCAAAAGCTGTAAAAGCTCTTGGCACTGCAGCAAAAGGAGACATAGTTATATTTACAGATGCAGACGCTATTCTCGCGGAAGATTGTCTAAAAAAACTAATAGAAGGTTTCTCGGATTCTGAAATTAAAGCAGTAACAGGGAGACCAGTTCCTCTGCCTTTAGACAATGTAATCTATCAGATTATAAATGCGAGAATGTTGCATCCGGAGGCTGAAATAGCTCGTACCCCTATTCTGGGAAACTCTAAAAAACCTTTTTTGCATGGAAGGCTGTATGCAGTAAGAAAAGACATTTTTCGTCATAATAAAGATATAGACACAATGGACAATTCGATAGGAGATGATACTTATTTAACTCATTATCTATTCGTTAAGTATGGGCGTAAAGCCATTAAATGCGTAGAAGAAGCACACACATATTACTTACCCGTTCAATCTATACGTTTTTGGTGGTATAAATGGTCTCGTATCTGGTGCGATTTAGATCAACTGTATAGAGAGAATCCTCACTTCTTAAGAATTAAGCCTACTATGAAAACAAAAATTGATTGGAAGTACGTATCAAAGCTCCCATTGAAAATTAAGTGCTTCTTTGTCTTGGAGCGTATTTTACATCATTCAGGGCATGTCTTATACGAAATTAGTAAGCATTTCAAAAAGGTTACTTGGGTCCGATTAAGCGACACAAAAGAGGTAAATCAATGGATAAGCAAGAATGGACTATAGGCCTCTCTCTAACCGAGAGATGTAATGAGAAATGTAAGCATTGTTATATTGGAAGAAAGAATGTATGGAAACAAGTAGGTTATAGGGCAGTAGAGATGGATAGAAAGCAGGTTGACGCACTTATTCCTCAGTTTATAGATGAGAATGTTACTCGATTAAATTTTGGTGGAGGAGAAGCAGCACTCCATCCAGAGTTCATACAAATTGTGAAAGATTTAGTGGCAGCAGGGATTAAAGTGAGCTTAACCACAAATGGGAGTACTTTTCCAGTCTATCGTGATCATCTATATCTTTTTAATGATATAGGTGTTAGTATAGATTTAACTCCAGAAGAGCATGGAAAATTTCGTGGAAATCCGAAAGCATTTGAATGGGCAAAGGGTGCTTTAGATGAATTAGTACGGCAAGGTGTAAGAAACGAGATGGTTTCTTGCATTATGAGCATAAATTACGACCAGTTACCTTTAATTTATGCGATGGCGAATGATATAGGAGTCGATATGTGGCGTCTTAATAGATTTCATGCGTCAAGAAATGATAAGGTCAGGCTCGTTACTATAAATGGGATAGATGAAAAAGTTGATAGAATGAATCAGGAATTATTATGTACTCCTGACCAGATGAGAGAGGCTTATGAATTTTTGGCAAGCGTTACTCCTAAACAGATGGATTATGCAATTCCCGATCCGGTATTTAGAACATTAGTAGGAGGAAATGGAGTAACGCCTGGCACCCCATACGGGAGAACCTCATTTAGGATTAAATCAAATGGTGATGTCACACCAGATGTATTCACAGACCATGCTGCTGGAAACGTTTTTAGGGAGCCTTTGAGGGATATTCTTGAAAATCCTTTTTTCAGAAGGTTCAGAGAGAGAACTCCTGAAGGCAAATGTGTTGAATGTGTAAACTTTCATGGGTGTCAAGGGGGGGATATGACTGATTCTTATTTACTTCTCGAAGATATAGATAAGCAAGATCCATTCTGCTTCTTAGACCCACATACAAAAAAAGATACACGAGAAATCTCAATAGGAAAGACGCGGCATGTGCATGAATCTTATTTAGCAACTATTTATGTTCCAATTAGAGGGATGAAATCATGACCTCATTAGTCACTTTTGAAGGAACAGACTATACTGGTAAGACCGAGACAGCGAAATTAGTAGTAGACATATTAAGTAGAAATCACTCAGATATAAGATACAATTCAGGTATTTTACACCCTTGTAGAACTTCTGAGCAGCTTGAAACGATGGCACGTGAGGCAGACTCTCAACAGAAGGAACTTTTATACACTATGGCTTTTCTCATGGATGCCGAATTGGATGCTTATATAGGGCGGGGGGTTTTAGTTGTACAAGACCGTTATTGGCCGAGCGTTGTAGCTTGGGGTCGTTTTCTTAATGAGGAAAGATCCATCCATAGAGTAATGGATAAAAATCAACTATTTTTACAACCCGTTGCTACAATTCATTTAACTTGTAGTTATAAAGAGAAAGCGAAAAGGTTCGAAAAACGCGAATTTAGATCTCCATTGGATAAAGCACTTATGTCAGACCCTTTGAAGATGTCTACATTAGAAGATGAGATTTCTACTGTTCTTAGAGGCCTTTCCAACGTAAAATTAATCGATACCACAGACTTATCTCAAGAAGAAACAGCAGATGAAGTTATAAGATTTCTTCGTGGAAATCATTTGGTGAACCTATGAAAAGCCTGGACGAAGCAATAAACGGTAAATGGGATAAAAATTTCCCAAAGGCAATTCAGATAGAAACAACATCTCGTTGCAATGCTCGTTGTAATTTTTGCCCTTATCCTGAAACTTCAAGGCTATTTGAATCTGGAACTATGAATGATGATCTTTTCGATAAGGTTGTTAGTGAACTAAGCGAATTTCAGCCATTAGTGGTTGCTCCTTATCTGAATAATGAACCCTTGCTTGACAGAAAATTAGCTGAACGGATTAAGCAAATTAGGAGGTTGTTGCCAAGAACGCATATAGATTTAAGCACAAATGGGGCTGCATTAACTGAAAAAGTTGGACTGCAGCTATTAGATCCTGAACTGGGTATTGATGAAATAAAAATTAACTTTCCAAGCACAGATCCGATCGAATATGGAAGAATCATGGGTTTAGACTATGGCAGAACTTTAGCTAACGTTCTTCGGTTCACTGGTCAGGCAAAGGAAATGGGGTTTACTGGAAGATTAAGAGTGATTATTGTAACTTCATCGGCTCCAGAAGAAGACCTTGATTTCTGGAAACAAGAAGAAATAGAAGCAAAAGTCTATCAAAAAATTAGTCGTGGTGGAATTATACAGACAGAGCATGCTCCAAAAAGTAGAGTCGTCGGATGTAAATATGATAGAGAAAAAGAGTGGCTTCACGTTTTACATACTGGGGAGGTTATTTTATGTTGTATGGATTGGTATCGACAGCATATTTTAGGGGACTTAAGAAAGGACTGTATAGCAGACATCTGGCAAAATGAGCGGTATAGGAATATTCGTGCACAGATCAGAGATAGTGCAGATAAAGAATTTATATGCAACAAGTGCGAATGGAGCAAGCCTTATGAAAAGTAGCGCCTATGTAAAAGGGTATTTTAGAAGGAATGGAACGGTAGTGAATTGGTGGAATCCAACTCAAGATGACTATGTCCACATATATTTAAAACAACAAAATATTATAAAAGAGTGGATAAAAAAGATAAAACCCTTGAATACGTTGGAAGTTTCATGTGGGAAAGGAAGAATCACTAAAGTGATAGCTAAGTATTCTGCGCACTACTCAGCAACTGATATTTCTTCAGAAATGATTAATATTGCGAAGAAAAACTGTTCAAGCGCGAAGTTTAAGGTTGAAGATGCAGAAAAACTATCGTTAAAATCTAATAGTCAGAATGTGGTCATATGTTTAGAGTCCTTAGTCCATTATCCAAATCCAGAAAAAGCTATCAAAGAGTTTTATAGGGTTCTTCAAAAGGAAGGAGTTCTAATTATTGATGTTGATAATAAATATAGTTTACGTAGAATAATAAAATGTATATATAATAAGTTCTTCAATATTCAAGAAATCGGACAAGATATTTTTAGATCATATTCTAAGAAAGAGTTTATAAGGATGTTCGCAAATGCTGGATTTATGATTGAAAAGTTTAAATACTTAGGAACCTTTGGCCCGATTCGTGTGAGAACCAAAAGCGGCAAGCAAAGGCATTTAGTATCTGTCGGACTAAGTAAATACCTATCAATGCTCCCATTGGATAGCATACCTGGCTTAAATGAGCTTGCCACTTATTATTTAGTTGAGGCAAGAAAATGACAAAAATGATCTCGCGCATAAGGTTAGGGGTTGTATTGCTTGAAAAAGATAAGCTATTGGTTGTGCAGATGCAGCGCTCTTCAGGAGATATTTTTGTTCTTCCAGGAGGTGGTTTAGAGCTGGGGGAAGGGATATTTGAATGTGCAAAACGCGAAGTAAAAGAAGAGGCAAACGTAGATATAGACATTCTGAAAATACTCTATCTTAAGGATCTATGTACAGATACCGAACACGCTTTAGAACTCGTTTTACTTGGGAAGATTATAGGCGGGAAAATCGCAAAAGGTTTTGATCCTGAAAGTAAGACAGAAAGCGTTTTACATGCTATTAAATGGGTGCCTTTAGGCGACTTAAAAGAGCTGAATTTTCATCCAAAACAGTTAAAGGATCTCCTTCCAAATGACGCGAAAAATGACTTCACTGGCACTCCAAACTATCTTGGTAAATTTCAATATCCTGAAAAATAGAGCATAAGTTTATAGATGACAAATACTCTAAGAGATCATGCCATCAGCTCGGATAAATAAAAAAGTAACTGTGTTTGAGGCAGTGCGGATAATAAAAGAGTTTATCAGAGGAGACCTAACCAGAAAGAATTGGTTTAAGAAGATAAAGTTACATATTAAAGCCATTCTCTTATATGGCTCCGTTGCTAAAGGGACTAATCGCCCAGATTCGGACATTGACATCTTGATCATCACTCCACTTAAGATTGAGGAGAAATACACGAAAGGCGAATATGTCTACCAGTACAAAAAGTACAGGATTAATATCGTCCTACGTTCCATCGAACGCCTACGCCGATTGGCAAGGAAACCTACTCGATTTCAAGCTGAAGTCTTCAGAAAATCAAGAATTATATGGGAGAAAGACAAGGAATTGAGGAAATTAACTGAAAGGATAAAACAGTAGGCTTCTTTGTCAAAAAACTCTAGCTTCGTTTTAGGAGCCGCTCTAAGCTGTTTAAATGAGCTTGCAATTTTCTGATAAAGGTAGCTTTTTTACGCTTATCTTGAGTTGGATGCACTCTGAATCGAAAGGCATCGTGAACAATATGGTTTTTATCTTTAATGGATTTTGCTAATCCTTTCCAGGAATGGGGAGGGTTGTGCCCTTTAAACCGTTCCTCATTTTCAACCAGCCAAAACACTTGCTTGATAACCTCTGAAAAACCGAATTTTTTCTCTTTATACCTTGGCAAAAACAGGTCGTTAAATCCTTGGATCATCCATCTCAGATCATGTTCGTTTGAACGCATAAAGAAGTTAGTCGGTTTCAATGGTTTTCCATAAATGCACTTGTAATGTGGCAGGTGTTTTACAAAACGGCTGGTGGATGGACTCATTTTAAACACAGTACCCGTCCTCTTGCCCGTTTTAAGCTCTTGAAGGGAATATCCCCTGAACTGCAATGTAGGCTTAAAAAAAGTAGCATATTTCTTATCCAATCGCTTAAGGTTCTTCAAAAAAGCGCTATGGCAAACAATCGTGACCATATCGACGTCACTTTTCTCGTTCATTTCTCGGCGAATAAAGCTTCCTTTGACGTAGATAGCCACAATTTCTTTTTTAGGCAAACTTTGAAGGATCAACTTCTTGCCAACCTTTAGAGCTTTTATTGCTGATCTCTCTATTTCAGAAATGTTCTTCCATTCATCCCAAAAACTTGATTTCAACTGAATACCTCTTCATTTTTTGACAACGAGCGAATGATGCGAAGTTGAAAAGCATAATATTCTTCTGATGTTTTGCTAAAGGGTTTAGAGTTTTCTATGATCTCAATGGCTTTCACGATAGGCATTAATTTCTCTCCTTTCCAAGTGTCTTCCTCTGATTTGGGCTCTTCAAATCGCTTTATCCTCCCTACAAAGAAGTGCATCTCATCCCCTTTGAACTTCTTATAACGCTCTCTTTGTTTATCCGTCTTTGCCCAGTTTGTACCCCAGAGAGTATGCAACACTCCTAACTCCTCAAGTTTGCCTTCCACTATGGTTCCTGTCTCTTCAAAGGTTTCCCTCAAAAGACCTTGTTCTGGGCTTTCTCCTTCCTCTATTCCTCCACCTGGAAAGATGATATAACCCTTCTTGCTATCTTGAGCCAAGATGTTACCTTTGTCGTCTAAGAAGTAGCCTTCACAATTCTTGCGATAAGGCAGTTTTTCTCTCTTATTAAAAGACATAAAGATGTATGTTTAAAGGAGCATATAAATTTTCCCTCCCAAATATCGATAACTTTATATACCTTATATACTTATACCTACTTGATTGGTATGAAACAAATGGAAATCCTACACTACCCGAACTTGAAAACTGTGCTTCAAGTAGAGCGTGCCTTACAAGATGCAGATACGGTCATTTCCAAGAACGAACTGAAACGACGCCTCCCCACACAAATCATGCACTCCACACTCAAACTCATCCTGGAATACCTGGAAAGCAGCGGAAAAATCCTCATTGGAACCAAAGGCATCACCTGGGTACAACAAGACAGCCCTAAACTAAGACAACTCCTAAAACGATCTGTGAGAGTGGCTTAGTGGCAAAAGAAGTTCAGGTTCAGTTTTCTGAAGAAGCCAATGCAGAGTATGGAGAGCTGCAAAAACAAGTCCTTGAGGAGAAAAAAGAAGGAAAAGAAACTACGTTCAATATGCAACTCCTCAAAGCCATCGAACGAGAAAAGAACAATCTTCAAATTGACCCACAACACGGAACCCACATCCCGCGAAAATACATTCCAAAAAACGCCATCCAACGTTACGGCACCGACCGTCTATGGAAAATAGACCTTGTAGGATACTGGAGACTCATCTACACCCTACTTGGAGACGAAGTCAAAATCATTACGTTCGTGCTGGAATTCATGGATCACAAGACATACGACAAAGTGTTTGGATACCGAAAAAAATAATTCGCCGAAAGCTTAATATACCTCCGTACCCAATCTGTAGCATTGTTCTTACTTTGTTTTCAACACTCTTTGGAGCTTCTACCCTTTAAGCCTGTTTCTCAGCGGGGGCGCCTTTAATCTTTTCTGATGATGGTTCTGTAATCAAACATGTCTTGGTATGCAGGCTTTACATCTACTGGAACATGACCTAAAATCCATCTTCCTTTGAAATAGCTTGGTTCGTGTTCTATAGGCAAATCTAAGCGTTTAATTTTTTCATCCAAAAATTTAAGCGAAGGGAAACAACGCAACTCTCCACTTTGTTGCACAACGCGCAGCATTTCCAAGATGATACGTGCCGCTCGCCAAGAAAAGTTTTCGGCATTTTTCTCATTTTTGTCGGTTCGTGGATCATACAAGGAAGGATTCATATGCGTAACGACCACACCATAATTTTTGGAAGGACGCGGAATGCTTTTCAGATCTAATACCCAACCTTGGATTAAGTGATCCTCATTGTGTACAAGGCCATCAATGCCTTCTGCCTCAATTCCTTGATTTCTAAGAAAATTGACTAAGTCAGCGTTTCTTCCACAACCCACATCTAAGATCTTTGCTTTTTTCACTCGGATCAAGTCGATACCTAAGTTATCTAATTGGAGCTCAGGGCTAAAACGAGTCATATCTCCTTGACTGAAGCTATATTTATAACTTTTAACCCTTTTACCCAGAACCTTTAAATACCCTTCTTTCCAAAAAGATCATTGGTGATCTTTATGAAACGAACTCTGATTTATGGTGGAAGCGCATTAGTCGGACTAACTTCTGTGTTTGCTGGAGGCATGAGTTGCGGCATGATGTCAGATGGGATGTACAAAAATCATATGGGTGGAGGATGGATTGGACTGCTTTTCTTCCTTGTCGGAACCTTCCTAGCCAGCCTGATCTTTTGGCTTACGTACCGATGGATCATGGGATACCAGCCGAAGAAGAAACGCTGATTCGGACTGATCTTTTTTTACCAATGCATTAAGCGTTCCATTCCTGCGGAAGGGAACCACCTTTCTTTTTGTTCTTGCAACCAATTGCCTTCTGCTTGTCCGAGTTGGGAGGTATGCCAACGAACGAAAGCCGTGCGCTCTTCCATATTGGGTCCGTGCACGGTCCTTAAATTCCCCTCAGAGTTCATCCAAGTTGCTACATGATGATGGGGATCCGCTATTCCCAGGTAGGCACTGTACAAATCGCGTGGATAACTATACTGATCAACTAAACCTGCTGTGTTCATCCAAGTCATCTCCCCATCCTGGTATAGGGCGTCGGCCAAGCAGCATAAACGTGCGATCCCCTCTGATAAAGACAACCCTCCCCTTCCTTCATAGGCGTACAAACCGGTAAACACTCCCAGGTCACTTCCGATTAATACCTGGTCTAAGTTATGATCTCGCGCGTATCCCTTTATCGCGTTCTTTAAGTCCAACGCTTGCACCCAATGAGCATCCCCTGGATGAAGATCGTTCACCCTCGGAAGCATTTTAAGCCCTCCTAGTTGATAGACTTGGCCTTTATCCCAACGACGATCACCCATGAACTCTGCTGCTAAGAAACCATAATGCAACCCGCTTCTTTCCAACACGTTCGCTGCGACGGGAGCAAACATCAACTCGGGAGGGAAAAAACCCCTTGGCGTTCGATGCAGGCAACCCTCTGCTGCTGCCTTACTCCAACGCACCTGCTCTGCCACGAAGCCCTCCAAAAAAGCCCCCCAGTAAGGCAACTCCAACGAAGGCAACACTACAGGGGTGTTATGGTATGTTGAGATTGCTAACTCAGGACGATACACATCCCAACCCGTTAAGACATTTGCAAAATCCCACCGAACTCCTGCTGAAACATCCGGACAGCACCGAGCAAGGGCATCTATCGTCATTCCGGACATAGAAAAAGTAACCGGTACTTTCTTCTCCAAAGCCACTCGGCGAATCACTTCTCCAACTGCCCACATCCGGCGCTCATCCGCCTGATGCTCGTGCAAAACCAGTGCGACTCGAACCACGATTCCTGGAAAAAACTCAGATTATATAATCCTTCTCAAAATGTTTAAAAACCCTTCGAGATCCTTTATGCCTGTGGGGATGTAGTTTAACCTGGCTAGAATGGCTGGCTCCAGTGTTCTGGAGCGATGAGATCGCAAGATCGATGACTGGGTAAACTCGGTATTTGGCTCTTTAGAGCGTGAGATACCGGCCGATCTGGGATGCTCAAAAACTGAGTTTTTGACACAGAACTTCGAATCCCAGCATCCCCACTTTTTTCTTCAAAAAGGGCTTTGTGTAGAAAGTCTTGACTGGGTTTGACTTTTTACACAAAATCTTGACTATTTACGCAAGAGCTATTTCCTACACAAAACCTCAAAAAGCAACGCTTTATAAAGGAGTTTTGTATTCCTAGAGGTATCAGAGAATAACTTTTTCTGATCAGGTGAATGATGGTTGATTACAAATGCATCAAGTACTGTAGGCATTGCAAGGAACGATTCGTTGTTCCGAAGGCAGAAGCTAGACAATACCTGTGCAGTCCGTGTCAACGATCAGCAAAAATCACTGTGGAGGCTAGAACATGAAAGGAAAAATAAAGTTTTTTAACGAAGGAAAAGGATTCGGATTCATTGCTGCTGATGATGGCAAGGAATACTTTGTCCACCAAAGCGGCTTAAAAGAAAACTTCATTCCCCGCGAAAACGACCCTGTCGAATTCGATGTGGTGGATGGCGATCGCGGTCCTAAGGCGGCTAATGTTGTCCGTGCATCGGGCGAAGCTGCTGAAGCTTCACCTGAAGAAGCATCTTCTGATTCTCCTGATGAATCAACTGAGTAAATGCTTCTTACTTATTTTTATTTTTCCATTTCAGAAGGCTTATAGCCGATGAAGTCAAACTCTTCTTTTTCCGTGCAATAACAAGTCAAAGTTCCAGGATCCACACTGAACTTGTGATGATGTGATTTTTCTATTTTCTTTAGTGCCGGAACCAATGCACGCAGACAGCCGACGTGTGTAAGGATGGCTAAACACAAAGGGTATGTTGCTGCTTATCGAGATGGAGAGGTTTTATCTGAAATGCCCAAAGGCTTTAAAGGAGGTGTTGTTTTAACTTTTCGAGGGAGACGATTTGCTCTTAAAGTACTGGCCTATACTAAAATTCCATTTGATATGAACCCTTTTTATCGATGGGTTTCTGCTGCCACTCCTCTTGCTCTCCGAGAACCTTCTCTTTTGGGCAGAGGAAATAAAATTCGTGCGTTGTATCAATCTGTTGGAGATTTAATCAATAAAGTTTAATTTGCGCCTAAATGTTTTAGACTTAAGAATTGTTTTATTATCTATTTGTTAATCAATATATTGTCTTTCATATATATCTCTTTTGCGATAAATAAACTATTTGCTTTCCAATAAATTATTTTTAATTCTTTTTTGATGTTTTTTTGTGTTAAAACCCTGTTTGCTATATAGAAAATATTATAATTTGTTGGATTTGATTGAAAGTTTTAGTTTATTATTTGTCTTAATATTTTAATTATATCTTAAAGATTTTAGATCGTATTGAAGCTATAAACTATCCAAAGGGCTCTTCACTTTTCTTAATTGCTCGGAACTCACGTGGGTGTAAATTTGGGTGGTTTGTAGGTTGCTATGACCGAGGAGCTCTTGGATGATACGGATGTCAGTGCCGGCTTCTAATAAGTGGGTGGCGAAGCTATGGCGCAGCTTGTGGGGGGTGACTGTCTTTTGAATGTTCGTCTTTTCTGCGGTGCGCTTTAGGATCTCCTGGATATTCCGAGTGCTGATGGCCCCATCTTCACCCAAAAAGAGCGGGCCCTTTTTGATGCCTTTCTCTTTCTGGTAAGTTTCGATCTCTTTGGCCAACTTGGTAGGGAGAAGAAACATACGATCCTTGCTACCCTTACCCTTTCGAACCCAACCAATGCCTTTGGAGGGTTCAAGGTCTTCGGCCTTGATATGGGTGAGCTCTGAGACTCGTAAACCGGTGGCATATAAGAATTGGATCATCAAGCGACTCTTCGTTGTTGGGGCAGCTTCTATCAAGGATTTGATCTCTTCCTTGGAAAGCACGGTGGGG